>JAYTJZ010000107.1:0-6838 GCA_043730605.1 Candidatus Altimarinota bacterium | reverse complement strand
ACAAAACCTCATCACAATTCTTCTCCTCAAGGAGAAGATGAAGCTACAATAGGAAAGAGATGAAGCCTCTCTCTCCTTGAGGAGAGAGAATTCAAGAGTGAGGTTTTATGTGGAGATAATCAAGATAAAGCTTTGTGAAAAAAAATATCTAATCAAGTCTTTTTTTCAGTATCTCTGTAAATACTTTTGGATTTCCTTGTCCTTTTGAGAGTTTCATACATTGTCCGACGAAAAATCCGAATAGATTTTCTTTTCCTGCTTGATACTCTGCGACTTGAGATGTATTTTCAGCAAGGACACTTTCGACGATAGATTCTAAGACAGCAATATCATTTTTTTGTCTGAGATTTTTTTCGTCTATAATAATATCTGCTTTCCCTCCACGATGAAAGAGTTCTTCTAGTACAAGTTTTGCAGAAGTAGAAGAAAGCTCATCTCTATTTATGAGAGCAATCACATGAGCAAGTTCTGCTATCTCAAATCTCATCTCTGTAATATTTTTCATATCTTCTGAATCTTTCATAAGAGAAAGAAGTACCGAAGTGATATAACTACATGATTTTTTTGCATCTTTTGTAATATCCACAAGGTTTTCAAAATACTGACTCAAATCTGAATCTGCCGTAAGAATACGGGCATCATCAGCTCCAAGTCCATACTCATTGAGGTAGCGAAGTCGTTTCTTTATCGGAAGCTCTACTACTTGAGCTCTACAACTTTCAAGTAATGCTTCATCTAAGACGATAGGCAAAATATCTGGTTCTGGAACATAGCGATAATCCATCGCATCTTCTTTGCTTCTTTGAGAACTACTCATCCCTGTTTCATCATCCCATCCTCGTGTTTCTTGAGGAACTTCTTTTCCTGATTCTACTATTTTGAGTTGTCTTTTGTACTCTGCATCGATACATCGTCCGATAGCAGAAAATGAATTCACATTTTTATGTTCGGTTCTATTATAAAAATCACTACTTCCTTCGGGACGAATCGAAAGATTGACATCACAGCGAAGTTGTCCTTTTTCCATATCCGCGTCACTCACTCCTGCAGCTCGGAACATTTTTTGAAGTTCTTTGAGAAATTCCATCACTTCTTCTTTTTCATGAAATACTGGCATCGTCACTATCTCCATAAGTGGGCTTCCAGCACGATTATAGTCACAGAGTGTTTTTCCTCCAGCATGAGAGAGTTTTCCTGCATCATTTTCCAGATGCATATGATGGATTGCAAAGTTTCGAAGTTCCTCTCATACAATTACTTCTACATTTCCAGCTCCTACAATCGGTTCATACATCTGGGTTGTTTGAAAACTATTGGGAAGATCTGGATAAAAATAACTTTTTCGATCAAAACGAGAAATAGTATTGATTTCACAGTGCATCATCATTCCTGCAACGACTCAAAGCCGCACAACTTCTTTATTGAGAGCAGGAAGCATCCCAGGAAAACCCATACACACAGGACATATATGGATATTTGGTTCACTAGCAAGTTCAACTGCATTTTGACATCCACAAAACATTTTTGTTTGTGATTTGATACGAACGTGAATTTCAAGACCGATAACTTTTTGGTAATTCATAGAAGTATTTCAAAGGATAAGACCGATACGATGTATAGTAGCGATTTTTTCATTTTTTCAAAAAATATTCTTGATTTTCTTCCAGAGAGTGATAGACTCTTTTTGAACTTTATTTTCTAAAACAGATATTATGAATATACAAGTAAAAACACATATAGGAGGTGATGTTGCTCACTCAAAAGAAGTCGTAGAACGTATCGTCGCACAAAATATATCTACGAAACTCGATAACTATCTCAAAAAATTTGAAAAAGAAGATGCTGAAGGAATGATAGATATAAGCGTAGATATCAATAAAAAAAATCTTTTTAGTGGGAAAATCCAAGCAAATCTCGACGGAAAAGCATTTCGTTTTGAACGAGAAGACTATAAAAATCTCGATGATCTGCTCAATCACCTTTTTGATCATTTCAAAGAAGCACTTAGTGATATGTAATACTCTCTTAAAAATAAGACACGATTGCAATCGTGTCTTATTTTTTGGAAGAAATATTTCATTTGGAACGCAGGCTTGCGTTCCCTACTTCTTTTTTTCTTTCTCAAAAAACATCTTACAGGCATCTATCACGTTTTTAAAACGATCGGTATGAAGTTGTATTCCTCCGAAATAACGAGTTACTACAAGCATAATATCAACTGCTTCTGTTCTCTGTATTTCTCTCAAGATACACATCCCAGCTCCTTGTTCTCCATCGTCATTTTTCCCTTCTAATATACTTCCATTCTCTTGCTTCAATCTATAAGCATAGCTATTATGAGTAGCTTTACGAAAATACTCTTCTTTTTTAAGTTCGGCAAAGCAAAATTTTACTCACTCAAAAGAATGTACCGCAAAAGCAGTGACAGTATAGTGTGATTTTCTATCGATGATGATATCTCGATACTCTATATGGTCATTTCAAAGCGAAAAACATGACCCCATATCCAGAGAAAATTGTGAAGCATTATATGACATAAAATCTTTTTATCCCCTCTCCTTAAGGAGAGGGTTAGGGTGAGGTATTATTTATTTACAAGGGCTTGAGAGATTGAGAAGTGTTTGTTGTTTCGTGCTGGAACAGACGATAAAAGATTTCATCTTTGCAAATTGAGTATCATAGCCTCCTTCGAGATCAAGAATATTTTTCATCTTCGTTTCAAAAAGATCTGTATTTCCAACATCATAACTTACAAGAGTTGCTGTATCACTAATGAAGTTACTATAGGTAATATTATATTGTGGAAGTATTTTTTTCTCGAGCATACTCTGTTCTACCGAGCTCTCGGCTGGAAGATAATATGGAAAAATCTCAATATATGCGTTCTGTCCTTCTATTGATGCCATATATGAAAGTAAAGCTCTGGACATATTTTGGTAAGCTGTATTTTTATTGATTGTAAAATAGTTATATTTTATCGCTGAAACTTTTTCTTTTCCTGAGTATCCCGGAAATGGAGTCGCAAAAAGAAAATTTTTCTGATACCCTATCTTGTCTATTGCAAGCAAATCTCTAGGATATCCTATGATCGCAGCAACATCTCCTTGCGTAAAAAAATCTATATCTGTTTCTCCAAGAAATGGTTGAGATATACTATTATATTTATTCTCCCCCTCTATTTCTCCAAAAGCTTTATAGAGTGCAAATGCTTGCTTACTTTGAGCATCTGTTGTCTCAGCAAGAGATGAGGTATTTTCTAAAGCAATAAGTTCTTTCATAACGTCTGCAGCTCGCGTCACTGAAGCTCCATTTCCAAGAGCGAGGGCTATGATAGGAGTTTGTTTTTCTACGAGAGCTTTAATTTCCCCGAGGATATCTTCCCAATTTTCCATCTCTCAAGGACGGATGAAGTATTTTCTATTATAATACATCCCGAGAGCTTCATATCCAAGGGGAACTCCTTTTACAAAATCGAGAGTCGTATCAAGTGGATCACTCACTATCAAATCTTCTCCAAATACAGGTTTAAAACGAAGTCGGAAATCATTTGGATTGATGATACTCGGGTCAAGTCCCATAGCTTGATTTTCAAGAGGAGATATTTCTCCATTTTCTAATACGAATATATCCGGTCCTTTCCCTCGTAAAAGAGCTGATACCATAGAGTCATAATAACTTTGTTTTTCTGCAAAACTTTCTACGACAATATTTTGTTCTTTATATTCTGGAAAAGCTTCTTTAAACTTTGTAAGATAGTCTTGAAAAGCTGTCACATTATCTTCCAAAATCCATATTTGAAAATCTCAAGAACTCACAGGAGTAGTATTTTTATTTTTTGGACTATCAAGATTGACGATAAAATATACTACTCCGATAAAAACAAGAAGCCCCAGGATGATGAAAATAATTTTATTTTTAGTCATAATGTTTTTATATATCTGAAGTAAGATGAAGATGGATATGCCATACTTCTTGTCAGCCTTTTGCTCCTACATGAAACTTGAGATTATAGCCCTCTGAGATACCTTTTTCCTGAGCGATTTGTCTTGCAACCTGTATCATATTTCAAAGAAGAAGAGTGTCATCTAGGGTAATATCATTAATCGTAGGAATTTCTTTTTTAGGTATAATCAATATATGTGTTTTTGCCTGGGGAGCAATATCATATATTGCGATGATTGCTTCATCTTCATAGATTTTTTTTACTGGGATTTCTCAGGCAATAATTTTACTAAATACAGAAGTCATAAATTCTTATTTTATATCTTAATAATAGGTGGTTGGAGCAGGTTTTGTAGTATCTATTTCTATAAACTTTGTCGATCCTCAAAGAGTAAATAAAAGAAAAAATCCAAGTATTGAGAGAGTAATCAGGAAAACGAAAAGAGTTCGAGTCACTGGTTTGATAGAAGTACTAAAATCTTGAAATTTATAGGTATGATGACGAGCAACGAGAAAAAATCCCCATAAGATAGCTAAAATAAATATATAAATACCAAAATAGAGTGGAAGCATAGGGAGATATATTAGAAAATCAGATGAAAAAAGTATAGCTTTCTTATTTTTTTTTGCAAATTTTTAAAAAGCTTGTTATAATAGAAGTATATATATTATATATTTTACAAAATATCCTATGGCTCAAATACAAAAAAACGATAAAATGTTCGTAGTGAGCGATGAACTCCATGCAAAATATCCTGAACTGGTAGACCTTATCATCGCAACTGAGTCTATGGATGACGATGAGAGACAATACTGGTTTGATATCATGCCTTCTATGACTGATCCTCAAGTAGATAGACTCTATGATATCCTCGATACCGAACGTAAAAAACTCCAAGAACTTGAAGTAAAATATCAAAAAGAAATCAAATCTCTCAACGAAAAGCATCTCATTGAATGGCAAGAACTTCAAGTAAAAGAAGGGAAAGAAAAAGTAGCAGCAGCCAAAGCTTCTGATACTCAAAAAGACGAAGACCCAGATGAGATTCTTGCAATGCTCAATAATCTCTAGGAAATACGTAATCACAAAAAAATCTCTCCAAAATTTTGGAGAGATTTTTTTGTTTCAATAATTCCTATCTTGAATTCTTTCATTTGAAATCAAAGGAAAGAGACTACAAAATTATTTGGTAGCCCTTCTCCTTTTATAAAAAAGGAGAAGATTCAGATGAGGAATATATTTTTAGAAGTCACTTTCGTGTTCCATCTCGGCAACTACTTGTCGCATATGCGATTCAGAAGTATCGAAATCATTGGAAGCACGTGGGTCGAAGTATTCTTCTTCATCTGGTGGAATATGTCCATTGATGATATTGTACTGTTTCCCTGCTGGAATAAGTCGTCCGATGATAACGTTTTCTTTAAGTTCTTTGAGTTTATCGATTTTTCCTGAGACAGAGCTTTCAACAAGTACTCGAACCGTTTCTTGGAACGAAGCAGATGAAAGCCAAGACTCAGTATAGAGAGATATTTTTGTAATACCGAGAAGAAGTCTTTCTCCGATACCTGCAGATTTTCCTTCTCAGAGAAGTCTATCACACTCTTTTTTAAAAGTGATGATATCAACGATATCTCCAGGGAAAAACTCAGTATCTCCTTTATCAAGCACTCGTATTCGAGAAAACATTTGTCGAACGATAAGTTCGATATGTTTCGAGTTTACTGTTTGTCCTTGAGAAGCATAGATAGATTTGATTTCATCTACGATATATTTTTCTGCTGCAAGAACTCAACCTATTTGCATCAACTTTTGAATAGAAAGATTTCCTTCTGTCAGTTTTTGAGCGATTTTCACAGCTTCTCCACTTTTCACCAAAATCGTTCTTCCAAGGTCAAAACGATATTCATAGACTCTTTTTTCTGTATCTTTGATAACGATCATTCCCAAAGAAGATTTTTTCACTTCTCCTGCAAAACCTGCAAGAACTCTTTGTTTTTCTTTTTTATTTCGAGCAATGATTTGTTTTGCTTTCACTTGTTGTCCTTCTTTTACCAGAACTTCAAATTCTTCTGCAAAATAATATTCATCTTCTACGAAGTCATGTGCCGTTACTTTTACCGTTGCTCCTGTTCAGATATGTTCTACTTCTACAATCCCATCAATATCAGAGATTTCTGCTACAAGTTTTGGGTTTCGTGCTTCAAAAAGTTCTTCTACACGAGCCAACCCTTGAGTCATATCTCCTCCTTCTTTCGCAACTCATCCCGAATGGAAGGTTCGCATCGTAAGTTGCGTTCCTGGTTCTCCGATAGACTGAGCTGCAATAACTCCGATAGGGGATCCTATTTGAACTCCAGCATTTGCTGCAAGATCAAGACCGTAACATTTTTGACACACTCCCCCTTCTGTTTCACAAGTAAGTACTGACCTGAGTGATACTTTTGGTATTTTGTGTGTTTCGATAATAGCAAGTGTGTTTTTGTCTATCACGGTTCCTGCTTCTAAGAGCATTTTTCCTGAATTATCGGCAACATCAAGAGCGAGAGTATGAGAGTAAATACGATCTTCAAATCTTTCGTCAAATCCAGATTTTGGATCTTCACGAAGAATAGTTTTATAATGCAGTGTTTTACAATCTTCTTCTCGAACAATGATATTTTGTGATGAGTCTACGAGTCTACGAGTCAAATACCCAGATTGAGCTGTTTTGAGGGCTGTATCTGATTTTCCTTTTCGTCCTCCATGGGTTGCGATAAAGTACTCAAGAGTAGAAAATCCTTCTTTCAGAGTAGATTTGATAGGAAGTTCGATAGTTTTACCAGTCGTAGAAGCTACGAGTCCTTTCATCCCAGCAAGCTGAGTAAGATTCCCCCAGTTTCATCGTGCCCCAGAATC
>JAYTJZ010000106.1:0-6961 GCA_043730605.1 Candidatus Altimarinota bacterium | reverse complement strand
GAGTTTGAGATAACCACTCACGAGTCACATAATTTTCTTTGATAAAATACAGTGCTGCAAAAGTTGCTCCAATATATTGAAGTAAAAAGAGAAATCTGAGTACAAAATGAGTCACCATCACGTTTTGTTTTTTATGGGCACTCGTAAAAGAGATGAGAAGTTCTTTGAGCGTTTTTGAAAGAATTGACCGAAATACCGAAAATATAAAAAGTACAGTAAAAAAAGAAAGTATTGCATGAGCATAGGAGAGATAAAGGTCTCCATTAGTATAGTTAAAACGTGCCCAATATAAGATTTCCTTTTTCCCGATAAAGTGGAAATAATACCCATATCCCAAAGAGAAGAGAATAAATAGAGTAAATAAGGTATTTTTAAAATATTCAGTGAGTTTCATATATACTAATCTCTAAAAAATAATGATATATATCGAAGTGTCTCTTTTTTTATGAGTATTGCAAGGAAGGAGGGAAAAAAGTATTGACTCGTTTTTAAAAATACATTTAATATATTAGGATAAAGATGAATTCATTTTGAAAACTATTTTATTATTATTTTTATAGAGAATTCTTATGAGTATGCTATATAGATGAGACCGTGTAGGAAAAAATGGAGAATCTTTCACGATATTCAAGATTCGTACCCTCAAAGAAAATACTCAGATAGAAGAGATTCTTCCTGGGAGATGATTTTTGAGAAAATATGGGTTAGATGAGATTCCACAAATCATAAATCTCATCCTTGGAGATATGTCATTTTTTGGAGTGAGACCTCTCGGTCAAAAAGAGTTTACACAACAAAATCAAAATTTTCAACATCTGTATATTCAAAAGAAACCTGGAATATGTTGAGGACATTGAATTTCTAACTATCTCTGAGAGGAATATACTAAAAGACACGATGAAATATTTTTACGGCTTCAAAAGATCATAGAAAGAAAAAGTTTCTCAAAACAAGTAGCATTTTACACTATGATATTTTGACAGAGTCTTTTACAAGTTCTTTGATGACACGAAGATATTGATAAATAAAATTTTTCTCTATAATACTATTGCCAAAATCTTTCCTACACCGAAAGAATTATAATAACACGGCACGTTATTTTTTTAATCATAGAAAACTATGAAATACAAAGAACAGTTTACACTGCTCACTTTTTATAAATTTGTGGATGTTGAAAATCCAGAAAGAGAATGTAAGCAACATCTCAAATTTACCAAAGATATCGGGATGAAGGGACGTATTTACATAGGAACTGAGGGGATATCTTCTACGGTCACAGGAAACGAAGGACAAATCATGGCTTATAAACTCTATCTTGCGCATCATCCTCTCTGGAAAGATATTGCAGATCTTGATATCAAAGCAAGCCCAACAGACAGGCATCAATTTCCTCGTATGCAAGTAAAAGTAAGAGACGAAATCGTGGCTCTTGGGAAAAAATATGCTGCAGAAGAAATAGAAGTAGCAGGGAATAGAATGTCTATCGAGGATTTTAAAGAAATTCTCGATGAAGGGAAAATAGATGACTATATCGTTCTGGATATGAGAAATAACCATGAATATAAACTCGGACACTTCAAAAATGCGATTCCAGCAAATACGATGAATTTTCGAGAACTGGAAGAAAAAATAGAAGATTATAAAAAAGAGTTCGGAGATAAAAAAGTTATTTCCTACTGTACTGGAGGGATCCGTTGTGAAAAATCAACGGTGATGCTTCAAAAAGCAGGACTCACAAATACCTATCAGCTTGACGGAGGAGTAGTGAAATATATTAATACGTTTAATGATGGAAATTGGCTTGGAAATCTCTATGTCTTTGATGACCGAGTGAGTATGCAAGTAGGAGATGAGAAAACTCATACGACGATAGGAGAGTGTGTGTATTCTGGAAAGAAAACAGATCACTGTGAAAACTGTCGACTTTCAAGCTGTAATGCGCGTCTGATCGCAGATCGAAAAGAATATGTACAACATGCAGGTTTTTGTAGCAAAGAGTGTGCTGATACAGCTCTTGAAACCTTGCTTGTAAAAACAGATTTTTCTCTCGATACTCTCGACTACAAACAAAAACGAGGAGTGATAAAAGCACATCCGGAACTCAAAGATGAAATAGAATCTCATATGAGAAATCATCTCAATAAACAACTTAAAGCAGTGGTATTTAATCATGAAGCTTCCAGGAAAGAAGATTTCATTATGGATTAGTTAATATTTTTGACAAGCTCCCTATAAAAATGTTATGATATACAAGATAGATATCATAACTTTTTTTATATATGGGAATCGAACAACAAATATCTGAAGATTTGAGCTCCAAAATAGAACTTGATGCTCTTATAACTCTTGAAGAAAAAAATGCTCTAAAAGAAGCACTAAAAACCGATACAGCAACAGTGATTGCTCTTTCTCAACTTCAAGAGTGAGAAATGAGAAATTTTATCATACAAGAATATGCACAGCTCAGTTATAATCTCGTAGGGAAAAGAGGAGTGAAAGCATTTCAAAAAGCACTCGGTATCAAAGAAGATGGAGTATATGGACCTCAAACATTTGAAAAAATCGTAACATATCAAGTACAAAACGGACTTACCGTAGATGGTATTATAGGTCCTGAAACTCTCGGAAAAATACAATGAACTCCAAGACATCAAAGACAAAGCTCAGAAACCGAAACACCTGTACCAGAAAACCAAACTCAAACACCTCAAAGAGAGTCTATACAGTATAACTTTGATGTCGAAAAAGCTATAGAAAAACTCGATGCTGCATACTCTGCATGACAAAAGAGAACGATTGCAAAACTTCTAGGAGTCAGAAGCAATGCTTCTTCTGAAGATATCGTCAAAGCAATAGCTGTATTTCAACATGTTACGGGAAAACCTCTTAAAGTAAGTGGAAGACTCGATATTCCAACCTATGAAGCACTCCAAGCTGCTCAAAATCTTCCATATGATACTCCTATGAATGACAAGGATGTAGCAAAAACAAATACAAAACTTCGAACTGCTGAAAAAACAGAAAACCTAGATATTCCAAGAAAATGGGAACTGATATTTAAAGAATTTTTTCTTCACGCAAAAAATAAACAAGAACAAAAAGAAATCCTTTCTGGAAAATATCCTATCGCGCTTACTGATACTCGAACAGGGAAGTGACTCATCATCATGGGAAAAAATACTCTTGAGTTTCCAGTAAGTTATTCACGAAATGGAAAATTTGCAAAATGACCTACTCAAGGGGATAATGCTGTAAACTATGGTTTTATCGAACACTTTACCCAAGGACTCCCTTATAGTCGTGGAGGGATGAAAGTACAAGTAAGAGAACAAGAAGCTGGAGGAACAGGAAGCCTCAAATGGTGGCATGCAGCTGTATGAAACTGAGAAAATGGCTTACGAAAAACTATCGGATGTAAGTGACTTCCTCCTGATGTCGCAGTCACTCTTGCTTGATATGTCAATAAAACAGGAAAATGATTTTGATATGCGTCTCGGGCATAAAAAATATTTTTTTGTAAAAAAAGAGAAAAACTTGTTTTTCTCTTTTTTTGATTATACTGCAGGGGAACTTATATATCTAACCATTGTTCAAATTATGGAAACAACACTTATACTTTTGAAACCAGATACGGTAGAAAGAGGTCTTATCGGACAAGTTATAGCGCGTCTTGAAACAAAAGGACTCAAAATAAATGGTCTCAAAATGATGGCTCTTTCTGATGAAATCGTTACAGAACACTATAGTTTTCTTGCAGATAAACCTTTCTTCCCAAGCATCAAAAACTATATGATGCGAACTCCTGTAGTAGCACTTGCTGTTTCTGGAAACTCTGCTATCAAAACAGTACGAGCTCTTACTGGAGCAACCAATCCTCAAGAAGCTCTTCCTGGATCTATCCGAGGAGACCTTGGTCTTACGATCGATGGAAATATCATCCATGCTTCTGACTCAGCTGAAACAGCTGCAGTAGAACTTCAAAGATTTTTCGGAGGAAAAGACGTTTTTGAATATTCAAGAGGATTTGACGGGATTTTATAAAAAACTAGGAAATATAAAAAAGAGTCCAGCAGAGAGCTAGACTCTTTTTTTAGGTTTTTTGACCTATGTTAAGTATATCAAATACTAAAGTATTAAAGACTGCTTCATTTAAAGAATCTTTATGAAAATCCGTATCAAGGTCAGAAATATTTGGAAAATCAAATCTTGAAAAGGAAAAAGCGATATCTTTTTGAGAAAAAGGAGTAGATATTTCTAGTAATTTTCCTCATTTTTTTCATCTATATACGATATAGTATGCTAGTCATTTTTTTATAATAGAATAGTCTTGAGATAGTCTTTTCTGAGACCTATCAAAAATATTTTCTGGAATAGATGGGAAATTTTTATATGTTTCTGGAAATTGAAATATATCAAAAAGAAGACTTCCGATATCTTGAAATTTTTGTAATGAAGATTTTTTTAAATCTGGAAATCATGGATCTCTTCCATGTATTTCACAATCATACATATTTGTTTGACTTATCATTTCCTTAAAAAGAATAGACAACTAAATCTTTATTTTTCCAGTTTGCTAGTACTAGTATCTCAAGTCGTGCAAGTTCTTCTTCTGAAAAATCTAAAATATCTATTTTCTTTCATCATTGTATTTTTTGAAGTTTTGATTGTGTTTCTCAAGAAAGTTTTGAAACATCAATTTTTTCAAAATTGAACGCACAGAAATTTATAGCTCTCATATGATTTTTTTCTCTGTCTTGAGAAAGCATTTTTCATATTATATTTCCTATTCACAAAAGCATATTTCCTGGAAAATTTGCAATCAAAAATCATACTTTCATTTTTGTATCTTCTCTAGTTTCTGTTACGTTTTTTAAAACATCTGAGTAACTTATTCCTGTTATTGTTGCCAGTTGTTCAGGACTGAGTTTTGGACTAATACTCCCGTCTCATCTTTCAGAAGACATATCTTATTATTTATAAAAAATTATTGTCAAGTAACTATACAAAAATTCAGAAGAAATCAAACTTTTTTTTAAGAAAAAATAGATATACTATATAAAAGATATTTTTCAAAATCACACTATGGCTCGATACTATGATACGATGCTCGCAGAGTATATAAAAAACCCAGGTCAAAGAGGACTCTGACTCGATGCTCTGGCTGAAAAAGAGTTCGACTATGAGATGATATCCTATGAGGAAGTCACTCAAAAAAAGACTCTTTCTTTTCAAGAAGTAGATTTGCAGCAAGCAGCTGTTTATTCTGGAGAAGATGTGTATATGACTCATAAACTTTTTGAAAAACAGCAAGAAAATCCTCTCATATCACAGTCAAAAGTTCTTATGGAGATAGAACTTCCTTTGATGGAGGTACTTTCAGATATGGAAATGACGGGAATCAAAATAGATCGAGATATGCTCAAAGGTTTAGGGATGAGACTCAAACAAGCAACGACAGAACTTGAAAAAGAGATTCATATGCTTGCAGGAGAAGTATTTAATATAAAATCTCCGAAACAAGTCGGAGAAATACTCTTTGAAAAACTCGGATATCCTACGGCAAAAAAAACGAAAACTGGCTTTTCTGTGAATGCAGAAGTGCTTGATGAACTCGCAAAACTCTATCCTATAGCAGAAAAAATAGTGCAGTACCGACACTATAGTAAACTTCTTTCTACCTATATCGATGGGCTTCTGGAAGTTGCCAGTGAAGATGATAGAGTTCATACGAGCTATCAACAAACCATTGCTTCAACCGGTCGACTCTCAAGTACGAATCCAAATTTGCAAAATATTCCTACTGGAGATGATGTTGCTGGAGAGATACGTAAGGCTTTTATCTCAGACTCTCCTGAAGATTTTCTTGTAGCTTTTGATTATTCTCAAGTAGAAGTTCGTTTACTTGCTATTATGAGCGGGGACGAAAACTTACTGAAAGCTTTTAGAAAAGGAAGAGATATACATCAAGTAACGGGGGAGTTTATTTTTGGAACAAAAAATATTTCAGGAACACAGAGAAGATTTGCAAAAGCTGTAAATTTTTGAGTGATATATGGTATTAGCCCTTTTGGACTTTCAAAAATGATAGATATTTCTCAGAAAGATGCAAAAACCTATATCGATGCGTTTTATAATCTCTATCCTAAAGTTCGCGATTTCTTTGATACGACCATACTAGAATGCAAAAGAAAAAGCTATGTTGAAACTCTATTTTGACGAAGAAGATATATTCCTGCAATCAATGATCAAAACAAAATGATACAACAAGGAGCTCAAAGAGAAGCTATGAATATGCCGATACAAGGAAGTTCTGCAGATATCATCAAAGTTGCGATGATTCGCATCGCAGCGATGCTCAAAGAAAAAAAGTGTCGTTCTACGATGCTCTTACAAGTACATGATGAACTTGTATTTAATATAAAACCCGAAGAAAAAGAATTTCTCCTTCAAAAAATTCCTCATATAATGGAAAATGTTTTAGAATCTGCTCCTATACCACTCAAGGTTGAAATGGGAATCTGAAAAAACTGGAAAGAAACAAAATAATATCCGTAATACTATAAATATGACTGAACCATATATAACCCAAGAAGAAAAAATAAACTATATCTACTCTATGCTTCGAAAAAATGAAAAAAAGGCATTTATAGGAGGTATATTTAAATGGTGATATCGACTGACGATGCTCGGATATATGTACTACTTTTTTGCTGTTTCTTTACCAGCTATAATGGACAAGATACCAAGCTTTAGTGGAAGTGGGGAAGGAATGAAAATGCAAGAACTCTTGCAAAATCCTCAAATAAAAGCACTTTATGAATCATACCTTTCTAAATAAATAATATGATATTTATACAAATTTTTTATGCTTTCTTGCTTATAGCATGAGGAGTTGCTCTGATAAAATACCGACGTAATGTAAAATCTTGGACTGGAAACTTTCTTTGGGCAGAACGATATC
>JAYTJZ010000105.1:0-6985 GCA_043730605.1 Candidatus Altimarinota bacterium | reverse complement strand
CAAATAACAAAATTAGAAATAGAAGAAATCTATTTTTGATTTCAGGAACAAGATTTTAATAATTTAAATTTATTTCCAAGAAATAATCAAACCTTTATATCTTTGTTAGCTGACAGAGATAGTAAATGAAAATTTTTAGCTACAGAAATCGTTAAATTTTTTAGGTGAGTTAATTTTATAGATTCATCTTCTAACCTAACTTGATATACCCTTCTTATGCTCGAAAATCCTTCAGCAAAAAAAACAATTTTAAACTTTATTAATAATGCTGATATAAATATAGAAGATATTAAACAGGAAGAAAAAGATTTTGATATTTCTAAAAATAATAATCTCCCGTTTTTAGAAATAAATGGACAGCGAATCATTCCTGATAAAATAATAGAAACAAATTTTCTTCATCCTATTTATGTTTGAAATAAAAAAGTCTGAAATATAGGATTCAATTTAGATAGGCAGGAATCACTATGAACTAAAAGATTATTTTGATTAATTTGACCAGTTTTAGAGACTATTAATAACAATTGAATTTTATTGATTGATGAAATAGATACTCATATGCATTTTTTACTCATTGAAAACTTAATAAAATTCTTTCATTGAATGAATGATGAATGAAAAAATAATATTTGAGAAGCACAATTTATCTTTAATACACATAATCTTGATTTAATGGATTTAGAACTTTTTAAAAAAGATCAAATATTCTTTACTTCGAAAAACTATTATGGAGCAACAGAGATTTATTCATTAGACGATTTTAAAGATATTCAAATAAGAAATAATTCAGATATAAAAAAAGCTTATAAACTTTGAACCTTTTGAGCGATTCCAATTTTATCTGATTTTAGTTTATAAAACATGTCAAGAATAAGTTGAAATAGATCGTTAAAATATATTTATATATTTTGTGAATGAAAAACGGAAGAAAAATATTTTAAGCAATTATCTAGAATAGTTAATAAAAAATGAATTATAGTTAAACCAATCGATTTAGAGTGATGAACTATATTAATGGAACATCCAGAAACAATAAAAAGAAAAATTATTAATACATTAAAGCAAGATAATCCTAAAATAAAATGATTAAAACCAGAAGTATTTATAGTTTTTGATTTAGATATTTTTATTGATAAATCTAAATTGCAAAACACTCAAAATGTATTGAGAAATTATAAACTTATTTATAATAACGAATGTTTTGAATATTGGATTTTATCACATTTTCAAAAATATGATTTATGAAATTGAAAGAAAGAATACTTAAATAAAATAAGAAAGCATCTATTAAATTTACCACAATGAAAGGATTATAAGATGACTTGAGATGAAGATTATGATTGGTTAGAAAACACAGAAAAAGTAGAAAAAGCTATAGAACATACAAAAATAGTAAATAAATATAGTGAATGAAAAAATATGAAAGATAGAGATCCATACTCTAATATGTATGAAATCATAGAATATTTAGATTCATAAATTTATGAAGAGACAAACTAAATACTTTCTCCTCATTCTTTCTCTCTTCACAGTAGCCTTTCTCATCTACTGTTTTTTCCCAATCCTCACGCATACGGACTCTCAAAATACAGCTCCGTGACATATATTTCTTACGGATAGAAATGGAAAAGTAATTACGGATAAAGCGACGCAGTATGGATACAAAAAAGAACTTATTTTTTGAAGTGGAAGCTCTGGAGAAGAAAACGAACAAAAACTTCTGAGTTCTGAGTTTGTGAAAGACTTGATTTTTATCGAAGATAAAAACTATTTTTCTCACTGGGGGATAAATATCCCTGCAAAACTTCGAGCTCTGCGAGACAATATGGCTGGAAAAAACATGAGTGGATGAAGTACGATTACAGAACAGTATATCAAAAATACCTATTTTCTTGGATATGAGAGAAACTATCTTCAAAAGATTCGTGAAGCTCTGGTAGCTTTTGTATTTTCTCTGTGATACAGTAAGCACGAAATCCTGACTTCTTATTTGGAAACGGTGTATTTTGGAAATAAAAACTTTGGTCTTGCTGCTGCGATGGAAGTATATTTTAAAAAAGATGATGTAAGTAAACTTTCTCAAGAAGAAAGAGTACTCCTACTTTCTCTCTTGCGAAATCCTGGAATCACTCGTTTAGATGATGCGCAGTTTCAGGACTATTTTGAACAAGTGCAATACCGACTTGGGTATAACTTTACTCCAAGCTATACATGAAAACTCGAAACGAAAAAAAATATTGACATGTTTCCTCATGTTACACAAAGAACACTTGGAAATCATAGTTCCATAGATGCTACTTTGCAAAGTTTTTCTCAAGAAATCGTTCAAGAAACCCTCAAAGGACTTGCAGAGAAAAATGTTACCAATGCAGCAGTATTTGCACTCAATCCAAAAACTTGAGAAACACTGATATATCTCGGGAGTAAAGACTTTTATGCAACAGATATCGACGGACAAGTCGATGTGATACAGGCTCTTCGTCAGCCAGGGAGTACTATGAAACCATTTTTATATCTCCTAGCTTTAGAATCAGGAGCTCATCCTGATGATCTCATACTTGATATAGAAAGCGAGTATAATAGTTTTCAAGAAGGGAAAGTATATATTTCAGAAAATTATTCTCTGAAAGAATACGGACTCGTACGACTTAAAAAAGCTCTTGGAAATAGTTTCAATAATGCTTCCGTGAGACTTTCTCGAGAACTCGGATTACAAAAAGTATATGATTTTTATAAAACCTATGGACTCAATCTCCCAGAAAGCCCCGAGTATTATGGATATTCGCTTGTTCTTGGAAACGCAAGTATTACTCTCGAAAGTTTAGTAAGAGCATATAGTAAACTGCTTGATTTAAAGAAACCTGAAAAATACCTCCTGTATGATATCTTATCTGATCCTGATAATAGAGATGTAAGTTTTTGAGTAAACTCTATCCTCAACACTTCTATTGCACAAGCAGTAAAAACAGGGACAAGTTCTGATTTTCGAGATAATCTCGTGATATCGTATCATCCTGACTTTGTTTTATGAGTCTGGCTTGGAAATAACGATAATTCTTCGATGCAAGGAGTAACCGGTATTACAGGAGCAGGCTATATCTGGCATCAAATCATCGAAAAAGCTATTACTTTGGGATATATCACAGAGCAAAAAATCCCAGTTCCTCAAGAAGTAGTGCGAACATCATATTGTCTCGATACTGCTTGTTTCAGAAAAGAAATGATTTTTACTCAACAAGGAAGTGAGTTTGCATCTCGACTTACAGAGTGAGTCTATGCAGAACAAGATATCTTTGAAAAACTCAGTTCCTATGAACAAGAAAAACTTCAGGATTTATGAGTACATATACAAAAAAAATAGTATTTTTATCAGATTTTTATATACTTTTCTTGTATACAATAAATACTTTGTTATGAATCCAAAACTTTCAGAGAGTGAAAATCTTGCTCCAATAACTTCTCAAGTTTCAAAACCTTGAATCGTGAGAGAAGCTCAAAAAATCTTATCTCTGCTTGATTCACAAAAAGTTTCATTCCAAAGATGAAATACTCTTGTAAAGTTTACTGCTTGAAATGGAGGACATATTGATACTTGTAAGTTTGGTGGGAAAAATATTTTTCATGAGTTCTTTTGAGACCCCAAAAAACCAAAAGGAGGGATGCCGTTTATGTTTCCGAATGCTGGTCCTCTGAGCGATCAACAAAAAGAGTCTTCTTGACTCAATCTTCCGCAACATGGTTTTGGAAGGATTTCCCAGTGGCAATATAACAGTGAAAGCTGAGAACAGATTCTTATATTTTCAGAAACTCCAGATTTTCCCTATAGTGGAGAAGCTCGACTCAATATAGAGATAGAGGAGGATGGAAGTGTCATATTTACTCAAAGTGTCACAAATACTGGAAAGAGAGATCTTCCTCTCTCATCCGGACTTCATCCCTATTTTCGTATTCCTTGATGAAATAAAGATACTGTTACTTGGGATTTTGAAGGGGGAGAAAAAGTTGCATCAGAGAGAGAAATCTGGAAAAATTGAGGAACAGGAAAATATGAAGTTCCTGCAGATTGAAAAATACATTTTTCGATTCCTGAAATAGGAGAAATCACTTTAGAACTGAGTGCTGATTATAAAAAGTTTTGGGTGTGGTCACTTCCAGAAAAAGATTTTATCTGTGTTGAGCCGGTGATGAATCATGAAGCTGGAATTGTAACTTCCCCTATTTTCGTAGCTCCTTGAGAAACGAATATAAATTTCATGAAAATATCTTTGAAATGATAAAAAAATAATGAGAGCCCCAAGCTCTCATTATTTTTTAAAAATCAAGATTATTTTTTTCCAAGAAACTTTTTCATTATATACCCGAGTCAAAATTTTACAGCATCGTTTTTATCCACATCTCCGTCTCCATCTTGGTCAAAACCTTTTAGAAAATCTTTAGATTTTGAAGCTCCAGAAAGCATTTTTACGATATCTTTTGTTTCTATCCCTGATTTTTTTTGATCGCCGAGCTTTTCCATCACGAGACTCGAAAGCATACTCATGACTTCAGAAGATTGTTCTGGTGTGGCACCTGTTTCTTTTGCAATTTTATCTATTTTGTCATCGGTCTTTTTTCCGAGAATATGTTGCATGATTTTTTCCCCATCAGCCATATCTATTTTTGTTTCTCCTGTATGGGCCTCAAGAGCCGTATCGAGAGCTTTTTTTCCTTCTTTTTCTTCAGTATTTTTTTCAAGACCTTTGAGAAGGGTAGGAAGAGCCTGAGCTATAAGAGCTTGAGCCATTTTATTGTCTCCTCCTATTTGTTTACTGATTTGAGAGAGAGCTTGTTTTTTGAGTTCATCTCAAAGAAGTGCTGTGATATCCATGATAGTATCTTAAAAAATTAAAGTTGAGCTTTTGGAAGTGATTCACACACTATTCCATCTTTATCTCCATCAAGTCCATAGATATCGAGAGATTTTACATTTTTTACGTCATTATTCGCTTCTATTTGAGCAGCACAGGTATTATACATTGACTGAGCATCCTCTTGTGTATCAAACTCAGCACAGTTCACATCTGCTTTGACACACGAACCTATAAGTCGTATCGTATCTCCATTTTTATCTTTTATAGATTCTACACGTGATTGAGAATAACTTCCCGTTTCCCAGAGTTTTTGAATATCTGCATCATAGTTGAATCCCTCAAGTCCAAGAGCCACAGCAAGGAGTACTAAAATAACAGTAAAAGCAATCATCCCTTTTTTGAAAAATACCATAAGAAGGAGTACTACTCCCATAAGCCCAAGAATCACTCCTATACGAATCTTTTTACTCTTTCGAGCTTCACTTGCTTTTTCTTTTACCGACATAGAAAAAATATAAAAAAATAAAAATACATACAGAAATTGTATGTATTTTTGAAAGATGTCAAAAATCTAGTAGAGATATTTTGCTTTATTTGCTTCGTGATCAGTATTGGTTGCTCCATAGTGTATTTTTCAGCTCGTATCGTGGAGATAATAATAATATTTACTTTCTTTTGCTCCAACCGTTGCTTCTATGACTCGCGCTTCGGGATTTGCGATTGGTCCTTGAGGAAGTCCTGCTTTTTGACGTGTATTATATGCATTTTTATCGTAAAGATACTGAAGTACTTCGCTCGGAGTACAGTCCATCGTTGCTATTTCATGTGCATAACATACGGTTGCATCAGCTCCTATCTGCCATCCTTCGTCGAGACGTTTTTTGAGAATCCCGGCGATAAGGGCCAGTTCTTCTGGATTATCCTTGATATTGGCTTCTTTTTGGACGATACTTGCAAGAGTGATAGTATCGAGAATCTCGATACTTCCGATATCGGAAATAATTCACGAGTCAATCACTTTTTCTTGAAAGTTTGTCAGCATTTTTCGAACCAACGTTTCTATCGTAAAATTATTTGGGTTTATTGCGTAGGTATCGGGGTAGAGAAAACCCTCCAGAGTTTCAGCATCGGATATAAAACTATAGTTGGCTTTGAGAGGACAAAACTTCTCACAGTCAGTCACAAAACTTACAAAATCTCCACTTTTTATGAGTCCTTTTGCAACGAGAGTTTTATTGATATCGTAAATATTCCAACCTTCCAAAAAGGTGATAAACATATCAGTATCATTGAGAGGTTTTTTCAAATTTTCGAGAATACTTTCTATATTTCCACACGCTATCTGGTATTTTCCTGCTTGAAGCTCGAAGTCAGGAGGAGAAAGTTTGAGATATATTTTCGTAAGCCAAGGATTGAGTCACATTTTTGCCAACGCACTTCAAAAGTTTTCTCCTTTTTCTACTTCAAAAGTTCCATCCACAAAGTCGATACACATGTTGCTTTGAGTAAAACTATTATATTGCCAGTAAAATACTCCTGAAAAAAGTACAAGTAACCAAACACAAATCTTTATAAATTTCAGCATTTTTTATATTTTAAAAATCAAGTACACAGATTATAGAGAGAAAAAATATTGAGTAAAAAAATAGAATCTTGACATTATATAATAAACTATACTATATATAATATTACTACTTATTTTATTACTATGAATTCTTCTAAAACTTCTCCTCGTGAAGCTGATGAAAATGCTCTTCAATCTTTGACTCTTGGTATGAGATTTAAACTAGAAGATAAAAATAAACTTTGAAAAAAAGAAGTAGCAAAAGAAGAAGATATAGAAATACTTGGAATGAAATCTTTTAAATTCAAAAAATATGATATTATTGTGATTGATGAGATGCTTGAAACTGAAAATAATATGCAAAGAATACGATTTCATATAGAAAGAAAAAGTGAAGATATAAAAGATGAACAAAATCAAAGAGTAGTATTTGAGTTTAGCAGAGTGATTTTTGTACAACGATTTCGACAAATTAGTGATATGGAAAATGTGATAGAAAATGTAAAAAGAGTTACGGATCAATCTATAGGAACATATTAGAAAAAATCCCACAAAATTTTGTGGGATTTTT
>JAYTJZ010000104.1:0-2499 GCA_043730605.1 Candidatus Altimarinota bacterium | reverse complement strand
GAGCATTGTCAAATCGTGCTCATTTTCTATATCTGTTTTTTGCTTTCATACTGCCAGTATAACGAGATTAAAGTTTCGTCAACTGGGGAAGACCCTTGCAATAATTGATTTTCCAGAATTACTGAAACAATTTGGTATGAAGTTTCAACCAGATATGGGGATCTTACAATTTATAATCGTATATAACTTAGTACTATCATGAAGTATCTGTCTTTGGAGTGTAATTTGGATACGAAAAGCTAATATAGCAGGTATTCAAGCAGGAGCTACGGTGGGGCTGCTTATTTTCATCGTGAGTTTTGCTGTATTTATCAAGTTTGATAGAATTGATATATTACTATTTGATAGCCTAAGAGCATTGCTTATGGTTATTTTTGGTGTATGAGCTTACAAAGAATATAAAAAACATCAACCTATAATTTCTTAATTTTAAAAATCAAAATCTATTACTTCTCGAAGCTAGAAAACATAAGCATATAATCTCAAACATAAAACCTTCTCCAAAAATTTTTGGAGAAGGTTTTATAAAAGTCGTGAAATAAGAATATGATAGATATATATATTCCTTTATTTTTACCCTTCAAGATTGATAAACTCTGTTCGATCTCCATCAAGCTCTGCATTGAGCTTGTAGGTCTTGATTGCTTCTGGATGTTGTCCTGCAGTATTGAGAAATACATCTTTCCCTTCTCCATAAGGAATCACGACTTTTGCTTCTATATTTTCAAATACTTTCACCGCATCTTTTGTTCCGAGGATAATAAGAATATCTACATCTCCAAAAAATGAAACGATTTCTTCTTTCAAGTCAAAGGCATCGGAAGTCACAATACAAAGATGTTTTCCGTCTATAAGAAACTTATAAAATAGAATATCCGTATAGCTTCGCACTTCGAGAAGATTTCCTGATTTTTCATATTCCCCTGGATGAGTCACATCAAAATCTTCAAGAAATACTTTTCTTTCTTGGATATGAAAAAGAACTTCTTTTTTATCTGAATTTTTTATCACAAGTATATCGGAACTTTTATAGCTGATTTCTATCATAATCTCTATTGTTTAGAAAAATATTTTTGTAGCTTCATTTCTCCCTTCGGGAGAAAATTGTATGAGGGCTTACAAGTTTTTATATAAAATATGGTTTATTGCGATAAATAATACCACTGAGGTCAAACCTCACAGGAATATTTTTAATATCTTCGATATCCACCCACATATATCACGTAAACCTTTCTTCTTTTCGAACGATAGGATCTTGGGTTCCGTGATAACGAATAATAAAAATATAGACATCTTTATCGATTACGGGAGTTCCTTTCAAATATCACGCAGTATAGGTATAGTTCAGTTTTGTGACAAACTTAATAATTTCAAGGTCTTTCATCGGAACTCCTGCTTCTTCGGATATCTCTCGAACTGCAGTATCTTTTGCAACTTCCCCTGCTTCTATCTTCCCTTTCGGGATGACAAACTCTTCTTGTTTTCGTGAATTGAGCCACTTTAAAAGAAGTATTTCGGTTTTTCCATCTTTTTTTCTATAAACGACTCAGCCCGAACTTTTTTCATATTTTCTTACCATATTCAAGTTTTTCGATGCTGTAAATGTATTGCTCTTATAGTAGCCGAAAAAAGTGTAAAATCAAGTTCTTTTATTTTTGCATCCAGCTCAAAAATATGTTAGCATAGAAGTACAAAAACAAAAATACAAATAAAAATACACTTATGAATCTCAACGATGATATTCTCGCGACTCTTGAAGGAGAAGAAAGAGAAAAAAATGACGCTCTTTGTTTTGAATTTTCTGAAGCACTTTATAGTTCTCCAACAGAAAATGAAGTACCAATTTCTACAGATATTTTTAAAGAAGCAGAAGAAAATCTAGCTCTTAAAAGCGAAAAAGAAGAAAAAATAGAAGTAAAACGTTTTTGAAAAAGTATACGAACTATTATGTTCTCCCTCAAATATATGGCTACTTCGGCTACTATATTTGCAGTTCTTTTGCTGGTATCAAACTACTCTGCTTACTGGAATATTACAAAAAGCTTTCTCTATGCTTGAGAGTTAGAACAAACAAAAAACTCTCTTATACAGTCAGTTGCTGCAGCAAATGTGAGTGATGAAAACGAAGATATTAAAGAAGTAAATACTTTTCGACAGCTCTGAACTTCTGAACATACGAACAAATCATCTTTAGATCAAAAACATTCTCTTTCGGCATTTGTTGCAAAAAATAATCAAACAGCAATGAATATAGAAATCACTCCCTATGAAAATCGCATCGTGATTCCTAAAATAGGAAAAAACATCCCTCTCGTAGATATCACACAAACAACCGTTTCAGAAGCAGATGAACTCAATGATATTTTTATGGATGAACTTCAAAAAGGAGTCGTACGATATCCTGGGTCTGCAAAACCTGGAGAAGATGGAAATGCTTTTATTTTTGGACATTCTTCAAACTTTCCATGGATGGAAGGAGCTTATAATGATGTTTTTGCT
>JAYTJZ010000103.1:0-2505 GCA_043730605.1 Candidatus Altimarinota bacterium | reverse complement strand
GGTGATAATGATGAAATATGAGAACAAACACAAGCTCAACAAGAACTATCCGATACTCCTCAAGCAGATGCAGTCATAGAAGTAGTAAATAAAACAGCTCAAAGCTTAGTAGAACTTTTTAAAACATGAAAAATAGACGCAGCATCTTGGTAGAATGTATGAGTTTGCAATTGATAGATTTTTTTATATAATACCGTCCGAAAAACGGTATTATATTTGTTATTTTTAGAACTATACTATGTCGAAAAGAGATTTTTATGAAATACTTGGAGTATCAAAAAGCTCGAGTGAAGAAGAGATAAAAAAAGCCTATCGTAAACTTGCTATGCAATATCATCCAGATAGAAATCAAGGAGATAAAGATGCAGAGGCGAAGTTTAAAGAAATAGGAGAAGCTTATGGAACTCTTTCGGATACATCGAAGAGACAACAGTATGATATGTTTGGAAGTTCTGCAGGATGATTTGGTGGTTTTGGAGGAAGTAGTGGATGATTTCAAGCAGAAGATATTTCTGATATATTTTCTTCATTTTTTGGGGGAGGATTTTCAGGACAAAGCTCAAGACAAACTCGTCGAGAACAAGCAGGAGAAGACCTAGAGTATGATATGCATATCGATCTCAAAACGAGTATTTATGGAGGTAAAGAAACGATAGAATTTCATAAACGAGAAGCTTGTACTCACTGTGATGGGGATGGGGGATCAGGAAAAAAGACCTGTGATACCTGTCGAGGTCGAGGTCAAGTAACCTATACTTCTCAAAGCCCATTTGGAGTGATACAGCAAACACGAACGTGTCCAGATTGTAAAGGATCAGGAGAAACGTTTGAGCATATTTGTAGTGAGTGCCAATGAGAAAAACGTATTCTCAAAAAACAAAAAATGAGTGTAGATATCCCAGCTGGGATAGACGATGGAATGGTTATTAAGATGACAGGAGAGGGAAATGCGGGTCTCGGTACAAAAAAATCAGGAGATCTCTATGTTCGTTTTCATGTCCAGTCAGAAGAAAAATGACTCGAACGAGATGGAGTGGATTTACACTATGAACTTGAGATAGATCTCATAGAAGCAGTTCTTGGAACAAAAAAAGAAGTTTCTATTCCCATTCTTGGGAAACGTACTATTGCTATAGAACCTGGAACACAAGCTGAAAGTATTCTCAAAGTTTCTTGAGATGGAGTAAAGTATATTGAGAAAGATGCAAAAGGAGACTTACTGCTTCATATTCATATTCCGATTCCTAAAAAAGTCTCTGCTCAAGAACGAAGTCTTTATGAAGATCTTGCTCGTGAAAAAAAACTCAATGTAAACTCTAAAAAATGAGTTTTTGAAAAACTATTTGGATAATAAAATAGATTTTAAAAATATTCAAAAAAAGCTATGATAGAAGAAATATATTATAGCTTTTTTGTATGTCAGAGAAAATAAAAAAAAGAGGATTTATACAAAATCTGAAGAGATACCTCCAGCCTATTTTTATGACTCCTTTTGTAAGTGGGAAAGCTTTTATAGTATATAGTCTCTGGTGAATCACTCCTATTATTCATATTCTTTTTATCCAAAACCTTGTTTTGAGTATTGAGCTTTGAGATAAAGATATTTTTTTAAATACCATTATATGGTATGTAGGATATAATATTTGTTACGAAATACTCGATTTCTCGATGAAAACATGGGGCTGGGTAGAAAATATTAATGAATATAGAAAAATAATTGATGCAGAATATATAAGAAAATTTATCAAGATAAATAATACAGATATAGAAAAACAGGGCACAGGGAAACTGGTTTCTATCGTAACACAAGGTTCTGATACTTGGGCTCTTTCACTTGATACTTGTATGGTTGAGGTATTGAGAATCTTTTATGTAGCAGTTTTTTCACTTTTTATGATTTTTTCAGTTTCTTATACTTTAGGTATTATTTTTCTTGGAGTATATAGTATCATTATTTTACTTGGAACATATTTTAATAAACTCAGTCTTGCTTGGAGAGAAAAAAGGATGGATATCTGGAACACATATGTGAAAACATTTGTGAAAATACTCATGAATAAAGTGGAAATTATGCAATCCGACAAATGAGAATCAGAAATACAGAACATCAATAATGTGAGTGATAGTATTATTGAAGTAAATAGGAAGATGGCTTTTTCTGTGTATCTCTGTTATAGAGTTGCAGAAGCTGGAGTTATTTGGATGAAGATAAGTATTCTCATATATGTCGGAATAGGAGTGATTGAAAACACTTTTACTCTTTCATTTTTCGTGGGGCTTTTTTGAGTGATGGCAATCATGGAGACTACAATTACACAGTCAATGAAGTTTTTTAGGAACTTCACGAAAGATTTTACAAAAATAGAAAACCTTTGGAATTTCTTTGATATAACACCTGAAATAACTGGCTACGAAGAGGGAAATACTTTTGTATACAAAACCTGAGACATAGAACTCAAAAATATTATCTACACCTATGATGCACATAAAAACGTCTTTGAAAAC
>JAYTJZ010000102.1:0-7027 GCA_043730605.1 Candidatus Altimarinota bacterium | reverse complement strand
AAAAATATACACTCAAAATCCAAGGAGCTCCGATGGAAAAATGGACTCTTGATGAGTTTCAAAGATATATAAAAGATGAAAAGCTTGTTCCAGACTGGAAACTTGGTCAAAGTTACCAAGTTATTCCACAAGAACACCAAAATAAAATGCACGGATCTTTTGTAGATAGATTTATGAAAGGAACTTCTATTGCTGAGATTATTAGTGGAGGAAAAATGGTGGTTGAGTGAATTACTGAAAGTTTGCATCATGGAAGTGAGGGGAAAGCAGCTCATGCAGCTCTCAAAATGGCTGAGTGGCTTCCTGGAGAACTTAAAGAAGATATCCGTATGAAGGTCGAAGCTGCAGAGGGAGAAGAGATGACACATGCTCTTGAGGCACTTGGAAAAATCGACTCATGGATAGCAGTAGAACGTATAGAAAAATGGTTGAAAAATAAAGATACTCCAGAGTATAAAATAGAAGCAGGAATGCTTTTTATGATTGAAAAATATGGACACCTTACGGCAAAAAATTCTAGAGAAGGAAAACAATGACTCTATCAATATAGATGAAAGTTTTTGTGGTATGAAAGACTCGGATGACATATAGGGGATGAACTCTATAACAAAGTAAAAGCAGAAGCAGAAAAAGATGGACAAACATTTTCCGAAGAAAAACTCGTACATAAGCTTCTCAAGGAACAATGTAATTCTCAAAGTCATCACTACTCTGGGAAACATCGACGATCTCGTATCCATAAAGAGTACGAAAATAAATGGAAATCAGGAATATCTGGAGAATTAGAAAAAGGGGAGAAAGATGCAGATGCTTTTCGAAACTCAAAAACGATGGTTCGTGAGGGGTTATGAGAAGCTCTTTGAGGAACTACGAGTAATGCTTTTTGATGGGCAAAAAGAGTAGTATCGAGAGGAACAGGAAGTCTTTGAGATATGATGCATGTTCCATCCGTACTTTTACTTTCTGGTGCGTGATTTGATATTGACCAAGCGACGTATGCTCAAGTAAAAAAACTTTGGGATGAAGGGATGCCAGTTATAGCTTTCCGTATGTTTGGAGATAAACCAAAGATGGAAAACTTCAATGAAACCGTACTTGAACTTTCAAAAGAGATTCAAAAAGCAGGATATCCTGATGCAAAATACTCTAAAATACAATCAAGAGCGCAAGAGATATTTGATGCATCACGATCTCGGAGTGGAAAAGAACAGGATAGAATTAAAGTAGCATCGAAGTTTTGGGAAGATTATGGAGAAGTACTTTCTCGAGGACTCAATTTTTCACTTCAGTGAGATAATGAGTTTGCAGCAACTGATACGATTATCAAAAGAAAACGAGATGAAAATCCAGTATTTAAAAAATATTATGCTACTGCAAGAGGGGCAGCTGGAGAACCAGGAGCATTTAAAGATGATTATGTAGATGATTGGGCAGGAGCTACTGGTATTTTTGGACTCAATCCTCACGATATTATATTGCAACACGTAACTTTTGACCAAGGAGGATGATTTCGAAATAAATCTATCGGTCCAAAAGTGTGGCAACACTTCGTAGATGATATCAATGCAACAAAAAATAAAATCCTCGTTCCTGGAGAAAGAGATATCAATAGTTCTATCAATAAAAAAGCTCAAGAAGACTATATCGCAGAACTTCTGGAGGAAATAACAGGTTCGTTTTATGAAATGGCAGGTTTGAGAACAGACTATATCTATGGACTCAATAAAGAAACCTCTAATATAGGTCGAGAGTTTAATAAATGGGGGCTCAATCTTGAACAAAGTTTAGGGTCTATTTCCTCAGTTGATATCCTCAATGGAAGCAAACGATGAGTATTTGAAAAAGTAGCAAGAAATATTATTTCATGAAATATGGGAACAGGAAGCGATAGATCTCCAGATGTACTGATGAAAAGAGTAAAAACTCAAACAGCAGAAAAATTAAGAGGGAGAGAGGAAAGTGGATACGAGTAGTTTCTTTAGATAAACAAAAATCCTAGAGCAATGAGCTCTAGGATTTTTGTGTTCTATTTTTTCCAATTCGTAAGTATCGTACTCATCTGAAGTCTTTTTGAAGGAACAGAAGCTCCATCACTCCACTGTACTATTGCTGTAACTTTTATTTTTTCATCATTTGAATTTATAGTACCATTGCCATTACTATCAAAGTATTCTATTTGAATTTCTCTTGTGTAGAGAGGAACAATATCAGTTCCACCACTTTGAGTATAAAAACCAGATCAACTTCCACTAGGAGTATCTTCCCGTTTTACTCGAAAACGAGAAATATAAGTACTATTACTGAGGTCATTTATAGCAGTTCCCCCATAACTTTGTATATCTATAAAAAACTGATTACTCGCATTTTTACTGAGCCGAATACCTTGATTGGCTCCTATATTCATATCATAAGTAGCAGTAGTATCTCCAACACAATTTATATTATAGTTGAGTACATTCCAGCAATTTTTCGTATCAGCTGCAAATAAAAGCCAATTGGTATCTCGGATATTGGTCATAGCCTCAAGTCCATCGCGTGCTATCTGTATCGCTTCGATACGGTTTGCGGTCGCTCTTGAAAGTTTTTGAGAGGAATCCATAAGTCCATAGACTCCTACTATTCATGTAACAACAACAACCAGAACAATCATAGCTTCGATGATGGATGTCGCATGAAAATTTTTTTTCATAAGTTATGGAGAAGAGAAATATACAAGAGTATAAAAAATATTTCTAAAAGTACAATCTAAAAGCGAGAAAATTATTTCTTCTTTACAAAAACATTTTTTTTTATAAAATCCTCAAGCCTTAACCCAAAAACGTACCAAATGCCACGTTTTTCTATACATGATGAGACTCAAGTGAAGGAACTTTTGCGCGCACATAAGATTCCTGCTTTTCGCTATGGTCAAATAGAAAATGCAATCTATAAGAATTTCATTTCAGATTTTCATGAAATTCAAACCATACCAAAAGAACTTCGAGAACTCCTTTCAGAGCATTGTTTTTATCAGTCGCTTACAGTAGACCATCAAGCAACTTCAAGCAATGGTCAGACTACTAAGTTTCTTTTTAAGACGCAGGATGGACTTTTTATAGAGTCAGTTTTGATGCGTCACCTCACAGGGAGAAATACTTTGTGTATTAGCTGTCAAGCAGGATGTCCGATGGCTTGTACATTTTGTGCTACTGGGAAACTCGGTCTTCAGAAAAATCTCCCACTCTATGAAATAATAGAGCAAGTCATGTTTGCTTGCCAACTTCTTAATGGAGAGGGACAAAAACTTAGAAATATCGTTTTTATGGGTATGGGAGAACCGATGCTCAACTATGATGTGATGAAAGAAACGATTTTGATATTTACCAATCAAAAAAAGTTTGATATCGCAAACCGTAGAGTGACGGTTTCTACTTGTGGGATTGTACCTGGAATCAAAAGATTCACGGAAGATTTTTCTCAAACTTCTCTTGCTATCAGTCTGCATGCTCCAAATGATGAGATACGAAAGTCTATCATGCCCGTAGATCATACCTATGATATCAAAACTCTTATGGAAAGCTTAGATGACTATGTTGCAAAAACAAATAAGCGAATTTTCTACGAATATATCATGATCAATGGAGTCAATGATCATCTCAAACTTGCAGACGAACTTGGAAAACTTCTCGAAGGAAGACTAGCACATGTAAACTTTATTCCTTATAATCCTGGAGAGGGAACAGGGGGAACATACTCTGCAACTCCACGATTTATTATAGAAAAATTTCAAAAAATACTTGAAAAATATTGAGTCGTTTCGACGATACGAGCGACGATGTGAGACGATATCGCAGCTGCATGTGGGCAACTTGCTCGAAAGAAAAAAGAAGAAAAAATTCAAGAGTAATCTTGAATTTTTTATATATAAAATACTATTTAAAATACGTCAAATATATTTTCTCGAAAGAGTTCTTTTTTATTTCTTTTTGCTTACAATAGTGCCAATTTATTGCTTACTTCATTTTTATGAAACCTTTGATATCCAAAATATTTTTTACCGTATGTGCAAGTATTCTTATTGTTTTTCTTGCTCTTCCTTGGGGGCATTGGGGTTTTAATATTCCTTTTTCTGGTCCAGATTATAAACTTGGACTTGATCTACAATGAGGAATAGAGCTTGACTACAGTATTGATTTGCAAGAAGCACGAAAAGAAGTGGGATACAATATGAAACGAGAGTCTTCTATCATTGAAGGTTTAAAATCAGTAGTAGAGAAACGAATATCTTCTCTTAATATCAATGATTCTACCATCACGAGTGCAAGTTATGGAGATGAAGAACATATTATCGTTCAAATTCCTCTCAAAGGAAATGATGCACTCCAAAACTCTGCAAATATCCAACGAGCCAAAGATGCAATAGGGAAAGTAGTACGAATAGAATTTAAAGAACTTCGAGAAACAGTGACCGAAGCAGATAGAGAAGTACGAAAAAAACTTGCACAAGAAGTCTATGAAAAAATATCGGTAGAACCTAAAGATTTTCTTATTGAAACACAAAGATTTCAAAATAATTATGAAAATATCCAGACAGGAACCACACAAAATATTGAAGCATTTTTCTCTGCAACAGGAACAGTTGTTGCACTCGCTGATAATGGTATCTCAAAAGAAATAGTAGCAGCAAAAAATACACAATCAGAATCAGGATATATAGTGTATCAAAAAGAGAAAGAGAGTTATAACTATATATTTATTGCAGCAGAACCTTCTATTTGGAAAGCTGCAAAAGATAGTACAGGGAGAATTTTGAATGATGCATATTTTACGAAAGCATCGGTACAAATGAACGAAGCATTTCAACCTATGATAGAACTATCTTTTAATACAGATGGAGCTGATATATTTGGAGAATTGACAAAAAGACTTAAAGGAAGCCCTATTGCGATATTTGTAGGAGGAGAACTTCTTACAGCACCGACGGTAAATGATGCTATTCTTTCAGGAAGAGCTGTTATTACGGGGGATTATACTACAGAATCTGCTCAAAAACTCGCCACAGATATCAATACTGGAGTGGTTCCAGCACCTCTCTATCTTACGAGTGAACGTACAATAGATGCGAGGCTTGGAGCAGATTCACTGGAGCAAATCATATTTGCAGGAATCTTTGGTTTTATGGTTATACTTCTTTTCCTTCTCTTTACCTACAGAGCTTCAGGATTTGTTGCGGCTATAGCACTTCTCATTTATGTTGCTGCAACTCTTGCTATTTTAAAACAGTTCGGAGTAGTCCTTACTCTTGCTTCTATTGCAGGACTCGTACTTTCTATCGGGATGGCAATCGATGCAAATATCCTTATATTTGAGCGCATGAAGGATGAGCTTCGAAAAGGAAAAAGTATAGATGAAGCTGAAAGTATGGGTTTTTCTGCTTCTTTCTCAGCTATCTGGGATACTCATATAACAGGGATAATTACAGCACTTATCCTTTTTATCTTTGGAATCAATATGATTAAAGGATTTGGACTTATCCTTATTCTTGGACTAATTGTAAGTCTTTTCACAGTATACTTCTTTAGTCGAGTATTTTTAAAAATACTGGCACACGCAAAAATATCTCAGAAAAACTTTATTTGAAAAATATAAAAACTATGATTCTTCTCAATCTCGACACAAAATATCCTGCTCTCGCTTATACTTGAGATATAGCTGAACTTTCCCTTCGAGAAATATTTTCTTTCTCAGAAAAAACACTTCTCTATATCTATCCACGAGATAATACTCCAGGATGTACGATAGAAAATAAAGATTTTTCTTGTTTGGTAGGAGATTTTAAAAAACTCGGTATTACTCTTGTATGACTTTCTCAAGATGATATCGAAAGTCATAAAAAATTTATTTCAGATCATAGTCTGCAAGTAGATCTCCTTTCTGATCCAGAACTCATACTTCATAAAGAACTGGGAGCGTATGATACAAAAAATCTTTATGGAAAACTTGTAACAGGAGTTATACGATCTACATTTTTATTTGATAGAGCAGGAAATCTCTTAAAATCTTGGAAAAATGTAAAAGCAACATGACATGCTGCAAAGATACTCAAAGAAGTTCAGTAAAAGAAATGGGTGTAAAGAATTTAGTAAATCTCTCTCCTTCTATGAAATTCTCTTTTAAAAATATTCAATCCTATCAGACTCTTTTTTTAAGTCTTATTCTCACGATTTGAGTATTTTTTTATGAACTTGATATTTCTTTTTTGGAAATAGGAGTTACTTTTTTGAGCGTGATTATTCTTGATTTTCTTTTTCTTAATTTTCCTAGAAAAGATAAAAATATTCCTTTTATTTTTCCATATTCTGGAGTAAATGCGGGCTTTGGTATATGTTTTTTTCTCAGAAGTTCCGATGTACTCATATATCTATTTGCAGCAATACTTGCTATAGTAGGGAAGCATATTATTCGTATACAAGGAAGACACTTCTTTAATCCCTCTAACTTTTGAGTTTTTCTTTCTTTGATTTTATTTCCTCAGTTTGCTTGGGTAAATACCTTACAGTGGGGAAACTATACGTGAGACTTAACTTTCAAATATGTTTCAGTGGTACTTCTTATTATATCTCTAGGATTATTTATGGGGGTTCAGGTATATAAAAATTTTAAATATATTTATATCCTCGAACTTACACTCCCTTCTCTTCTCACACATAGTATTCTTTTTTTTACGATACCACTTCATGAGTCTTGGTCTTCTTTTTTTATCTTTTTTAATGCATCTTTTTTTATCTTTACCTTTTTTATGATTACAGATCCGAAGACGATACCACGTACTCCACTTGGAAGAATTTTCTACTCTATATCAATTCCACTCACTTTTTATGTCCTACAGTTTTTTATAAATGAGAGCTACTCACTGCTAGGTTGACTATTCTTTAACACAATTTTACTTCCTGTCATCTGGATTTTAGAGAAAAAACGAAGAAGTATTATCATATTTTATGTTTTTTACTATACTTTTCTCATAAGTATGATAGGAGCCTGTATTTTT
>JAYTJZ010000101.1:0-7161 GCA_043730605.1 Candidatus Altimarinota bacterium | reverse complement strand
GAGGATGTATTTTATATTTTGGAAAGATTTTTCCTACTTTTTTTTCATCATATATGAGAGTAAAAATATCAGCATCTGGAAAAAGAATCTTCCAGTTTTCGAGTATCTTTTCTGCTCCTCACAGCTTTACAAGCATTTCATGTACGAGCGCGATTTTCATATTTTATAGGTAAGAGAAAAGGGTATATTTTTCTTTCTTCTCTTGCTAGCATAATATTTTTTTGTCTTTTGAGAAATTTTTGTTATTATTTTTGATATATATTTTCATACTTTTTTATGAGAAATTTTTTCTTTTGTCTTTTAGTGCTTATCGTAGGGATGATTTTGTATGTTTCTCCTTTCTCTTTTGCATGAGACGATATTACTACCACTGATTTTACGATAGATGTGGGGACAATGACTCCAGGAGGAACAGCTCTTATCAAAGATGGAGCAGGAGAAACGGTTGAAAACTTTCTTGCTGTAGCTCTCAATAAACTTATTGTTATTTTTTGAGTTCTCGCTGTATTTATTATGACCATAGGAGCTGGGTATATGATCATCTATCATGGACAAGATGAGTTCCTCTCAAAAGGAAAATCTATTTTTCTTTCTGGTATTATTGCTCTTGCAATAGCCCTCTCTGCTGGGGTTATTGTGAATCTTTTTACCTACCTTTTATACTAAACTTATGAAACAGATTCAAACGTATATTTTTATGTTTCTTGCAAGTATTACTGCTTTTCAGAGTACTTTTGCAGCAGCTCCGATTATAAATTGTGGAGAACTTCCTTGATGTAATGGAGATTCAAGAGTTTCAGAATCAAATGTCTATGCTATCATCGGAGGAGTGATTGCAAAAATGATACAGTACGTTGCCGTAATTGCGGTGATTGCCATAATGGTTTGAGGGATTATGTATCTTCTTTCGAGTGGGGAAGAAGAAAAAATCCAGAAAGCAAAAAATGTTATCATATGGGCTTTAGGTTGAGTTTTTGTTTCGGTTGCTGCATGGTCACTGATTAGTATTTTGAATAATTTTCGTTTATAAGTATGAAATATATATACCTGCTTCTTTTATATATTGGGAGTTCGACTTTTTATACCTTTGCTGCACTTAAGGATGATATTATCCCAAACTCTGGAAGAGCCGTTCTTACTTCTCCAGAAACAGGAGAATGACTTCTCGATTATATTCTTGATTTTGCACGAGATTCTCTTTTTGCCCTTATGGCTGTGATAGCAGTCGGGATGTTTCTCTTTATATGAGGGAGACTCGTAGTGGCTCGTGGAAACCCAGAAGAATTTAAAAAAGCACTTCAGAGTTTTATTTATGCTGCAGTCGGGATTTTTCTTGTTGCATTTGCGTGGGCTCTCGTGAAACTTATTGCAGGATTACAAATTTAAAAACTCTCATGAAAAAAATATTTATATCTTTATGTGTCATTCTTCTTTTCTGAATTTCTGAAGTTTCAGCTCTCTCTTTTTGACAGAAAGATTGTCAGTTCAATGGGAGTATTCAAGGATCTCTTGATGGTTGTCTCGATGATTCTACCTTGGTTGATGCAAGTGGACCTACTCTTATAGAGGGGAACGTAAAAGTCCAAGTTATTACTTGGACGAACGCACTTGCTGCTTTTCTCGGTCTTATTGCAGTCGGAGCTATTGTATATGGAGGACTTCTTATGACCCTCTCTTTTGGAGATGAAGAAAAGATCAAGAAAGGAAAAGATATCGTGAAATGGGCTCTTATTTGATTTCTTGCTCTCATCACTGCAGGCGCATTTATACGACTCATAGTCGAACTTATTTTTTGACTAGCACCCTAATTTTCTATGTTTACTCTGAAAAATTTCATTTTCTTATTTCTCTACACACTTCTTTTTACTCTGTTACTTTTTATAGGAAGAGAGATATTTTTTGCAAAAGTTCAGGAAGAAATATATCTTGAGCCACAACTCTGAGAGGATTTTGAAAACTTTGATGAACAGACAGGGTACTATAGCTTTTCAGGAACCACTCAAGAAGAAGTGAATGCTGCAGTAGGAAAACTGATCTACGATGCTTATCTTGCAGAAAATTCTCGAGAAAATACAGCACAAATAACAGCACATTATATTCCTAGAAATCTTGAAGAAAAAGTAAAATCTTCACATGTTCCTCTTTTAGAGGCATTTGTATCTTTTCCTGATATTTCGAAGACAATAAAGCAACTTGGAATATATATGTATAAAAATATAGGAGAAGTTCGAGGAAGGATGAAATCTCAAAATATCCATCTTTTCTGAGTTGAAAAAATGGGAGAAGAAGAATTTTTGAGTGTATTTATTCACGAATTTTGACACTATTTTGATATATATACCCTAAAAAAAAGTCAGTTTGGAGATGAAAGTGATAAATTTTATGAGATTTCTTGGGAATCTCAAAGTCAGATGAAAAAACAACTCCAACAAGGAGACTTTGTTTCGGGATATGCGATGACAAATCAATATGAAGACTTTGCAGAAAGTTATGTATATTATATTTTATATAATAGAGATTTCTTTACAAAGGCACAATCAAGCTCTTTTTTACGACAAAAATATGAGTTTTTCGAAAAATATGTATTTTCTCAAAAACAATTCTATAAAGAAAATTTTTCCCCGGAAGCAGAACTTAAATCCTACTATTGGGATATCACCAAACTTCCAGTAGATATAAAAAAGTTTTTGCAATATCTTCAAAATGACATATAATCTTTTCATACACAAGAAATAGTTTTCTTGACTTCCCCCTTTTTCTTGGGGATTCACCACTATCCGAAATTTTCTAGAGTTCCTTAAGTTATTTCAAAGAGCATACTTTTTATGCTACATCTCTCTTCTCTTCTCGAGTTTGTGTGATGAATGACTTCTAAACTTTATAAAAAATTATATAAGGTTTTCACTATTTTATTTATGTAAAAATATACTACATGAAAGATTTTTTAGACGAACTCGATATGGAAGTTCGATCCATTATTCCTGAGAAAACAGCTTCAAATTCAGAAGCAAAAACTCCAATTATTCCTCCTCCTATAAAACCAGTTCCTCCTGTTTTACAAAAACCTCAAGGACAAAATAAACTAACTGGAGCAGTACAAAATCAGCAACAAAAAACAGCTCATCCATCAAGAAATCCTCAAGGACAAAGATGAGGATCAGGGCAAAGAAATACACAACACCCAAGACCTCATGGAAATAATTTTCAAAAACCAAGATCTCCACAAGCTTCAGAACAAAATGATGATATGGATCGACCAAATAGTAAGTATGGGAAAAAAGTAATTCAGTTTCCTGAAACAAAATTTTTTCTCCCAGCTCTCAGAGAAGGGTATACTCGATATATTCCTATCGGGGGGAATAATGAAATTGGGGCAAAAAATATGAGTATGATTCAGTATGGAGATGATATCCTCCTGATAGATTGTGGAGTGCAGTTTGCTGAGCCAGATATGCTCGGAGCAGATTATTCTATTCCAGATGTTTCATTTCTTACGAAATATACGAAAAATATTAAGGGATTTTTGATTACTCACGCACATCTCGATCATATCGGAGCTCTCAAAAATATTCTCCCAGTTTTGGATATGCCAACTCTTTATGGGACAAAATTGACGATAGGACTTATTAAAAAAGCAATAGACGAAGCTGGACTTATGCCTTTTACTCGATTTATAGAGATAGACGCAGGAGTAGAAAATACTACAAAAATAGGACAGTTTTCAGTAGAGTTTTTCTCAGTAAATCACTCGATTCCTGATTGTGCTGGACTCTATATCGAAACTCCAGGAGGAGCGAAGTTTGTACATACGGGAGATTTCAAGATAGATCATACTCCCCGTATCGATAAACCAGCTGATTTTGAACGTTATGAAAATATAGGAAAACGAGGAGTTACTCTTCTGCTTTCTGACTCAACTGGTTCTCTCACGAAAGGATTTTCGATGAGTGAAAAAGAGGTCGGAGATACGCTTGAAAAAATAGTTTCAGAGCATACGGGAGGAAGACTTATCATCGCAGCATTTTCATCATGGATTTCACGAGTACAACAACTCATCGATATCGCAGAAAAACATGATAAATATATCTTCCTTTCTGGTCGAAGTATGGTAGAAAATATTGCTATCGCTCAAAAACTCGGATATCTTTCGATGAAGCCAGGAACGATTAAGAAACTTACTTCAAAAAATACAGAATCAACTCCTGCTGCAAAACAGATTATTATCACGACAGGAAGCCAAGGAGAAGAGTACTCAGCTCTCAGTCGTATGTCAGAAGGAAAGCATAATGCTCTTACGATACAGGCAGGAGACACAGTAGTATTTTCTTCTTCCGTAGTTCCAGGAAATGAGAGATCAGTAGGAGGGATTATCAATAAACTTATTAAATACGGAGTAAAAATTATTACGAAAGCAGATCTTCCCGTTCATACTTCAGGACATGCTTACCAAGAAGAGCAAAAGATATTTTTACGACTCTTTAATCCAAAATATTTCATGCCGATTTATGGGGATCTTTATTTCCGAACACGACACGCTGAGACTGCGATGTCAGTTGGAATCAAAGAATCAAATATCTTGATGCTTGATAATGGGCATATTGTAGATTTTGCTCCAAATGGCTCAGTATTTCGCTCAAAAATCAAAGTTCCTATTCAAGAATATCTGATCGATGGTCATGGTATGGGGCTTACTACGAGTCATGTTATTAAAGCTCGAGAACAGATGATGAATGCTGGAGTACTCGTACTTCAGTTTACTATAGATAAAAAAACAAAAGCTATTCTAGGACACATTCATCTCGAAACACGAGGACTCGTATATGTCGATGAAGTACGATATATTCATCGTATTATTATCAAAAAAGCTCGAGAAGTATTTGAAAATACCATTAAAGATATTCCAGATATTGATGAAAAAGATCTTTTGAAAATTCTTCGAACTGATTTAGAATCATTCCTCCTCAAGAAAATAGAGAGAGAACCGATGATTATTCCGATGATTACCGAAGTATAAAATAAAAAAGTCCTACACTTCTGTGGGACTTTTTTTATTGCACTTTCAGTCTTTTTTTGTATACTCTCCTTGTTATTTTATAACATATATCCCTATGAAGAAAATATTTTTCCTGTTTATTTTGATGTTTTTTATCACTTCTTGTGGATCATCACAAAGCGATATCGATACGGCAAAAGATACTCTTTTGAATCCAGATATAACACAAGAAACCGTATCTGTTTCAGGTCCAGATATTGTAGAAAATACAGGATCTCTTCTCTCAGAAGAAATACTTGCTATAGAAATAAAAGCTCTTGATACCTCTTCTTTCCTTGAAATAGACCCCCTTAATATAAAGGACTTTCTCGATGGAGAAGCAGAAATATCTGGAACAACTCTTACTTCGGTCGATAAAATAGAAGTCGATTTTTCCAACAAAGATTCTCAATTTCCTGCAGATAGTTATACCCTTAAAACTTTTAAATCTTGAGATACTCGTTTTAAATACAATGCTTCTTCTGGATTTAAGGTCCTTGATTTCGGAGATAATACATATACATTTCGAGCATTTTCAGGAATAGAAACCTCAGAAATACAAGTCATCGTTCGTGTTCCTGAAGAAGGAGATGAGGATAATGAAACTCCAGCAATAGAGCAAATATCTACGGGGACACAAAATGTGGCTCTTCTATCAGGTCTTCCTACTTCTTCAAAGTATGGTGATCCTATTTCACTCGGAGAAACAAGTTTTACCTATTCTCAGATTAAAAGTCTTGAAGTAGAAAAAAAACTATTTCCAGCAGTGACTTGCGAGACCCTTGCAACCTATCTTTCAGAAAGTCAAAACTCTTGGTTTTACTGGAATACCTGTAGAGATATCGTCAAAGAAAAAGGAATTAAGTTTAATCTTATTCGTTTAGAATGAGAAAATTATATCTATGAACGACACTATATAGATTTTGAGCATAGTTTTTATGGAACTTATGAACTCGAAAGAGGAACAGGAATTACCAAAGACACTATTCAAGAAAAAAATACACAGCTGAAAGACCAAGTATTTCCTACGATTGAAGTGGTAGATGATTTGATGCGAGATATTGTTAACTCTTAAAAAATAAAATATATGAAAAGAATCCTTTTAAAAATTTCTGGAGAAGCTTTCCAATGAAATGCAGGGACATGACTCGATCTCATAGCATCTCGTCAAATCGCAGCCCTCATACAAAATGTGAGATATGAAGGGAAAGAAATTGCTATAGTAGTATGAGGATGAAACATTTATCGTGGATCAAAACTTATCCAAGCATGACTTAATCCTGCGGATTCTCATAATATGAGTGTTCTTTCTACCGTATTCAATGCGATGACTCTCAAAAATGTTCTTGCTGAACTCGATATAGAAAGTGTGGTGCTCGATGCATTGCATATCGAGTTTCTTGAAGCCTATACCTACCATAAATGAAGAAAATATCTAGAAAAATGAAAAGTAGTCATCCTCTCTTCAGGAATGGGAGTTCCTTATTTTTCAACCGATACGGCAGGAGTGATACGAGCTTTAGAACTTCAGTGCGAGGCACTTATAAAACTCACAAAAGTAGATGGAGTGTATGATAAAGATCCATTAAAATACCCTAAAGCGCGTCGTTTTGAATCACTCAGTTATGATGAATTTTTAGGAAAAGATTTGAAAGTATTTGATCAAACGGGTATTATCCTTGCACGAGATAATAATATACCAATATACATAAGTAAACTCGATGATATACAAGCACTCAGAAAGATACTCGATGGATGATCTGCTGGCTCAAAGATTTTTTAAAATATTTTTTGACATATGCCATTTTTTCTATAAGATATCGCAGCTTAAACAAATTACCTCCCAAACAAAACGAATATGTTAGGAAAACTCAAAAAAAGAAAAAGACTCCGAGTTCATGGATTTCTCAAACGAAGTTCAACTTTTAATGGACGAAAAGTTCTCAGAGATAGAAGAAGAAAAGGTCGATATGAGCTTACAGTGAGCTATCCAAAGAGATTTCAACTGATTGATGGGAAAGCAAAAATGCATATCATCGCTTGAGGTACTGCAAAAAAAACTCCTTTTGATGGAAAAGGAAATTACATAAAAAGAAAATAATTCTTATCTCTTTTTTGTGATTGCAAAA
>JAYTJZ010000100.1:0-23302 GCA_043730605.1 Candidatus Altimarinota bacterium | reverse complement strand
TACACGTCCATCTACTTGCTGGTAGTTTTCTGTAATCGCGATGAGACAGCGAGAAAGTGCTACTACTGTTCCATTGAGCGTATGTACAAATGCTCTCTCTCCTGCTTCGTCGATATATTTTACTCCAAGTCTTCGAGATTGAAATTCTCCAACATTACTACAGCTCGTGACTTCTCGATATTTTTGTTGTCCTGGCATCCAAGCCTCAAGATCATATTTTTTCATCGCAGGATTTCCAAGATCTCCCGAACAGATATTTACTTTTTGATAAGGAATTTTGAGTGATTGCCATATCTCTTCTTCGATAGCAAGCATCGTATCATGCATTTCTTTTGATTCTTCTGGTTTACAAAACACGACCATTTCTACTTTTTCAAACTGATGTCATCGTAAAATCCCTTTCATATCTTTTCCATAACTTCCTGCTTCTCGTCGAAAACATGGACTATATCCCACATAGCATTTTGGATTTATCACATCTATCACTTCATTCATATGATACGAAGTAAGAGGGATTTCTGAAGTTCCGATGAGATAGAGATCTTCTTCTCCAGGATTGACTGCGTAGAGTCCATCTTCTCCTGCAGGCAAAAACCCTGTTCCAAAAAGGGATGCTTCTTTGACCATATATGGAGGAATCATAAACTCAAAGCCTTTTGCGGAAAGAAAATGTATTGCATACTGTACGATAGCCATATTGAGCAGTGCAAGTTCTCCTTTGAGATACCAAAAACGTGCTCCTGAAACTTCTGTTCCTTTTTCTGTATCGATCCAGTTATGGAGTTCTCCGAGTTCCCAATGTGTTTTCACTGGAAAATCAAACTTTGTTGGCTCAAGAAAAAAAGATTCTGGAGTATTTTCTTCATCCGTAAGTCCTCGTGCTGCAGTATCATCAAGAAAGTTTGGAAGACGGTGCAAAATATACGTATACTGTTTTTCGAGTTCTTTAAAATCTTCTTCCACTTGTATGAGTTCTTCCCCTATTTTTTTACTTTCTATAATTTTTTCACCTCGAAGTTCCGCACTCAGAGTAGGGATTTCTTTCGAAAGAATATTTTTAAGATTTCTCAGTTCATCAAGTTTTTGACCGAGTTTATTTTTTTCTGACTCTAGCTCCAAAAAACTATCAAAATCAATATCCAGATTTCGAAGTCGTATCACTTCTTTATAAGCTGCTACATCAGCTCGAGCACGTTTGAGGTCTATCATAGAGAAAAAATTAAAGTATTAATAAGATTTTTGAAGCATCACTTTTGCTTCTTTATCGAGGGTTCGTTCTTTGAGTTTTTGTTTTTTCTGGTAGAGTTTTTTTCCTTTCGCAAGTCATACTTTTACTTTTACGAGACTTCCTTGAAAGTAGAGTTCGAGAGCGAGTATCGTGTATCCTCATTCTTTGAGTTTCGAACCATACTGAAGTATTTTTTTCTTGGGAAGAAATATTTTTCGTGGTCTCTGTGTTTCTGGAAACTCTCGATGTGCGAGTCATCTCCAAGTTGAAATATTCATCCCTTTTAAAAAAAGTTCTCCATTTTGTACTGAGATATAACTTCCCTTCAGATTGACTTGTTTTGCTCGAATAGACTTTACTTCATGTCCAAAAAGCTCGATTCCTGCTTCCAGGGTTTCGAGTATTTCATAATCAAAATATGCTTTTTTATTTTTTGTAATTTCGTGCATCAAAAAATTTATTCAAAAATATCTTTTTGTGCTTGAACCGTTTGAGCTTCATTCATTCCTTTTGTAGCCCAAGGCCAAGCCATATAATCTCCAAAATCATAAGTCCCTGCTGTTTCAAATATATATGGGTTTTTTGCGATCTCAAAGTGAAGATGTGAATCTTCATAGCCTTCTTCGGGAACTCATGAAATTCCTACTGTCCCCATTTTTTCTCCTCTTGTTACTTTCATTCCTTCATGAATATTTCCTAAAACTGTATCAAGATGACTGTAAAATACTACATCTCCCTTCATCGTTTTGAGCCATATTTGTCGTCCTCGCAAGATATCAAGATTTTTAAGTTTTTGTTCATCACTCAGACTATTTCCATACACTATACGTGAAAAATCACTTGGAGAAAATAGAGCTACCACTCGAACAATCACTCCATCATCCAAGGCAACAATATCTGTTCCTATGGGAGCACCGATATCCCATCCATGATGTATCCCATCAGTATAGTCTGCTCTATATGGTCGTGGAGAATTTGGAATTTTCGTAAACGTTTCCGAAATATTTCGCTCTATAACAGGAGAAAGATACTTCTTTTCTCGACCGACTAAAATACTTTGTATCACCGAATATTGTTGTTGTGCTTCAAAATATCTTCTTTGTCCTTGGAGATACGCATAGTATTTTACGATATCCTGTCTCTTATAATTTTTATATATCGCATATTTTTTTTGTGTTTTTTCAAGATTAGTAGAAAGAGTTCGGAGTGCTTCCGAAGAATAATCTCAATAATTTAAAAGCTCAGTTATACTACTTTTGATATTAAGAGTAAAAAGAGAAGAAGCGATTTTTTCTCCTGCAAGTTCTAAAACAATATTTCCATTTTTACACTCTCCTGCCTGTGAAAAATCAACCTCAAAAAAATAGAGCGTTTTCGAACTTGTAAGAAACTTTGAAGTGATGGGACAAGAAGAACTGATTTTTGCAGCAGATATATTTGTATTTGCATCATATACCAGTATCTCGTTTGCGAGATGTGGAACGTCGAGATACAATGCTTTTCCAGAAGATCCCAAAAATCTTATTTCAGAAGAAAAAATGAGGCTTGATCAAAAAACAAAGCCATAGCCTCAAATAGACCCCAGAAGAAGTAAGCCAAGAAGAAGTACCTTTTTTCACATAGAAGAGAAAGTATAAAAAATCAGTTTTGGCTTCTATTATAGGAAAAAAGAGAGATTATTCAAAAGAAAATCTCTCTTTTTTTCAAGAAATGAAAAACTATTAAAAATCACTAAAGATATCTTCGAGAGCTTCAAAGTCGCTCTCGTATTTTGTACGTTGTTTCTGAAGAAGTACTATAGCATATTCCGCTATCTTTTTGTATTTCTCTTGTTTTCCAAGAGTCTGAAGTTTCACTATCATTTCATCGATGATACTTATATTTTTTGATGCTTCATATTTTTTTGCTTCTAGTTTATTGATGAAACTCCCTATAAGAGCATCGAGTTTATTTTTTATTGCAGTTGGAAGTTCACTTTGTACGGTCGTTTCTGATTTTTTACATCCACATCCGATACTATCAGCAAAGTAGGTCCATCCTGTTTCACAAACATATTTAATCATCGTACATTTGTTGGTATCTCCTACATAATACTTCGTAGATGTTTTTTCTGGAAGAGTCGTTGTTTTTGGAGTTTCTGTTGGAGTGCTTGTTTTACATTCTCCAGAAGCAAGGTATGTTGCTTTTTCTGCTGTAAGCATACATTTGTTTGAATATGTTTTATACACTCCATCTTTTTTCCCACATACAGGAGCATACTCCATAGTACACATAGTTGGGGTTTCTGTTTTTATAGTTTCTTGGTTCAAAAGTACTTTTCTTGCCCCACTACAGTATCTTTGTGAATCAGTAGTGATAGCACAGAGACGAACATAGAGTTGTTTTTCTTTTGACCAAAACTCTGCTTTTGTTTGTTCTCGTTTTTCTCCTATAAAATGCGAAGTATCTTCTGGATAGCTTGGGTTTTCTTTTGTTGTAGAATAGGCAAGTTTATACCATTTGAAATTCTTCTCAGCAGGAAAAGCTATCCAAGAAAGATTTATTTTTCCTCCATCTGGCTCTGCTTTAAACTCAAAATTATATTCTTGAATCGCTCCAAACTCTGAAGAAGTCGTACCTGAAGAAGCTGTTGTACCTTCTGCAAATACCGATAAAAATACTCCTCCTCCTAAAATACTTAGGGCGAGAAGAAGCCCGATAAACCATTTTACGTTTCTCATAGAAAAAAAGTAAAAAAATAAAACACTTCTACTATACACAAAAACTTCTTTTTTTACAAAAAAAGAAGTTTTTTTTGATTCATTATTTCAATATTTCTTCTATAATCGAAAGATCATCTTGATATTTTGCTTTTTGTGTTTGAAGAAGTTGTATCGTATATTTTGCGATTGCTGTATATTTTTCTTGAATTTGAAGAGTAGAAAGCTTTGTTATTACGATGTCTATAAGACTTATATTTTTCTCATCACTATAGTTTTTTGCTTCAAGCTTTTTGATAAATTGTTCAATAAGAACATTGAGTCTATTTTTTATAGAAAGAGAGAGTTCTGGAGAAATCTGTATCTTTTTCTCACACCCACACCCGAGAGTATCTGAAAAATATTCCCATCCTGTCTCGCAGGCAAATTTTATCATCATACAAGAGTTAGTATCTCCCATATAATATTTTGTTTTCGTAGCTTCTGGAAGTTTTTTTGCTTCTTTTGTACATTCTCCTGTATAGAGATAGGTCGCATTATCTCACTCAAGCATACATTTATTAGAATATGTTTTTTCTTCTGATGCACAACCAGGACCCATACATGTTTTTGCTGGACTTTTTCCACATACGGGAGCATATTCCATGGTACACATTTTTGGAGTTTCCGAGTCAGTGGAAACAGGAGAAAGTGCAAAGCTTTTTCAGAATCATAAAAAGAGAAGACTACATATAAAGAAAGAGAAATATATTTTTTTCATAATAGAAAGGAGAAAAAATAAAATTGAGTTCTACGTTTAGAAACGAAACAGACTACTATACGTGACAATTTTCTTATTTTCTTCGTATCTTTTTCAAAAAATGTATCAAAGTATACAAGAGTTTCTTTTCAATAAAAAGGAAACTTCTCGATACTTCTCTCACATCTGGTGTAAATTTGAGTTTAAAATCTGTCACTCCAAGAAGTGGAGATGTTTCGTCTCAAGGGCTTGCAATTCATAAAAAGTCATAGAGTATTAATCCTCTTTTTTGAGCATGTTGTATCGCAGTCCACTGAAGCAGATAGGGAGCCATGACGTTTCTATAAGCACTTGAAGAAGCTCCATAATAATACAGCATCGTCGTATCGCTTACTACAAATATCCCTGCTGCAATCACTTTTCCCTCAAAATACGCAAATAAGAGTTGGCTTTCTGTTATATTTTCTAAAAAATTTTGATAATATTGTAAAGTATTTCATAAAAAATGATCTCGACTGCTTGTTTCTTGCATGAGTTCAAAAAATATCTGTGCGTTATAGGGATTTTTATCCACTTGTTCTACAGTGACTCATTTTTTTTCTGCGAGTTTGATATTGTATCTTCCTTTTGGCTTCATATTGGTGAGAATTTCTTCTTCACTCTGCGCAAGATCTATCACTGTGGTGTAGGGTGGAATAAACTTTTTGTAATAACTAGTTTGGAATCCTCCAGTTCAACTCTCTCCTAAATCCTCTCCCTTATAAAGGGAAAGGGGCTGCAAAGAATAATCTAAAGTTTCAATTTGTGCAAATACACACTTTTCTTCATAGCAGAGTTCTTGCAAATGTTCTTGGATATCATCGACTTTCCCCGTATATCATATGACAAAAAGTCCAAATTGCCCGAGAGCTATTTTTCGTTTTTCGACGAAGATCTTCACTCCCCCTATCGCATCTGCGAGATTCTGCTTCTCAGCCCTCATACAATTTTCTCCCAAAGGGAGAAATGAAGCTGCATCTGTTTCTATCACAAAATACTCCTGTGTTTGCCCAGAAGCGAGAAGCATATCTTGCCAGTTTTGTGTTTGCCAAATTACATTCTGTTTCATTTGAGGGTGGTGTAAATTTCTCCTACAGCTCTTATCCATGAGTTTTCATCATAGGGAATATTTTTTTCTTTACAATAGAGTTTCACGAGAGGCCCTACTTTTCGGTAGTTGATACGTGGCATACTGGGGTAGAGATGATGCTCTACTTGGTAGTCAAGTCCTCCAAAAAAATGAAATCCTAATAGTGATGTTTTTATATTTCGTGAAGTGACCACTTGATTGATACGTACATATTTTTCTCATTTTTGTATCACTTCTTTTCCGAGATGGTTCGTTCCGAAAACAGCACCAAGATAGGTTCCTGCAAGCAATAAATGCAAAAATACATAGAAAAGTCCTAAAGCGAGTCCTTGAAAATAAATCCATACTCAAAATACTCCTACGAAACTGAGAATCATCAAACCCAGTTCCATCAGTCCTGCAAGACGTTTTGTCTGCCAGATGAATTTAAGTGACTCAAATACCATACTAAAGTACAAAAATGGAACGAGGAGAAAAAAAAGGATATGCTGATACGGAGCGATATATTTTTTTACGAGTGGATTTTTTGAGTGCATCTGCTCTGGAGAAATGATGAACGGGATATCGAGATCAGGATCACTCTCATGCTGATTCGTATGATTATGATGTTTATTGTGTTTCGACATCCAATAATCTTGACTCAAACCTGCTATCAAACACCAGATAATATATCCTGGAATGAGATTGAGTTTTTTTCGAAAAAATACTTGGTTATGAGAAAAATCATGTCCAAGAAATCCTGCCTGAACTCGAAAAAATGTAAAGAGTCCTACCATCAGCAGTTGAAGAAATACTCCTTGTACAAAAATAATTCCTACTACACTCCCCGCAAGTCCTGCAAATATAAAGAGCGAAAGATAGATATAAAACGCATATTGTCGCTTCATATATCCATCACGAAAGATCATAACATCGAGTTCTTTGAGCATAGTATGAGAAATAATTGAGAAAAATAAGAGTCTCTGTGTATCTTATAGAAATACTGCGAAGTTTCCAGTTCTTTTAGATTTTTTGGATTATTTCTTTCCTTTAGACTTAAGGGAAAGATGTCCGAAGGACAGATAGGGTTAGTTATTCGTCAGATTCAATGAGTAAGTTAATATTTCTCAAGACACGTAACCCTATCTTAATTCTTTCCCTTAAGCCTAAGGGAAAGAGGCTGCATAAATTCTATTTTTTTCTCTACAAAACACAAGAACTCACTAGGAAAAATTGATTTTTACAGGAGAAAGGACATAATACCAGTAATATTTTCTCATTCCTATTTCTATGGATACCAATCTCAATCTCGCGGTGCTTATAGACGGAGACAATATCCCTTCTGCCTATATCGGGGAAATGATCGAGGAAATCACCAAGTATGGAAATCCTACGATTAAACGAATCTACGGAGATTGGACTCGACCAGGACTGGGGAAATGGAAAAATCTCCTTCTAGAAAATGCCATCACTCCGATACAGCAGTACGGTTATACGACCGGGAAAAATGCTACCGACTCTGCGATGATCATCGATGCGATGGATATCCTCTACTCGGAGCGAGTGCAGGGATTTTGCCTCGTCTCGTCAGACAGCGACTTCACGAGGCTCGCAACACGGCTTCGAGAAGCAGGTAAGCTCGTTATCGGTATCGGAGAAAAAAAGACCCCAAATCCTTTCGTCGTCGCTTGTGATAAATTCATCTATATCGAAATCCTCAAAAAGCAAACGGAAGAGTCCAAAGATATTTCTACAAGTTTTGATACCCTCGGACCAAAAGAAATCGCACTCATCGCAAGTACGATAAATGACCTCTCTGACGAATACGGTTGGGCATTTCTCGGAGATGTCGGAGGACTTATCCAAAAGAAACAACCAAGCTTTGATGCCAGAAACTACGGATTTGAAAAGCTCACTCCTCTCATCCAGTCCACCGGAAAGTTTGAAATCGAGCAGAGAGAAAATGCAAAATCTCGCTTTAAGCTTATTTATGTGCGAAATCTGGAGGAAAAGAGTGTGTTGAAGAAGAGGAGGATGGGGAGAGAGGAGTAGTAATTTCCTTAATCACATGTATCTAAATTAATAAAATATTACTTAATTTTAAACTAAAAACCATATAGTAATTCAAGTATAAATTGTTATAAATGATTTTAAAGACAACAACATAATGCCAGGAAAATATCAAAATAAAATTTCAGAATTTCTAAAAGCAGACAATGAAACTGTTGTTGGTTATTTAGCTATTGGGGTTACAAATCACCAGCTTTTAATGCAGCAAAGAACATCCTGGAATCATCAAGTTACATTTTTAAAAGAAACGTTTCAGTATCTACCACAAGACTGGCAATTGATACTTGAATATCCAATTCCCAGACGTTCAAAACGTATTGATGTTATAATTTTAGCTAACGATTTAATTTTCGTAATTGAATTTAAAGATAAAGAAACAAAATACACCCCTGACGCTATTAGCCAAGTAGAAGACTATTCGTTAGACCTTAGAGATTTCCATAAACAATCAGCCTCATTCACTTTAATACCGATTGTTTGGGCATCTGAAGCAAAAGAAAAATCAAATCGACTTTTCGACAACGGAGACTTTGTTAAACCAACATTATTTTCAAATAGACAGAATTTACATTTAACAATCAAATCCGCATTTGAATTCTTTACAAATACAACGAATACGAAAATAGATCCAAGTAGTTGGAATAATAGCGAATACCTACCTACTCCTACAATCATAGAAGCAGCTCAACATCTTTTTTCTGGGAAAAATGTAAGAGAGATTTCTCGTTCACACGCTGGTTCAGAAAATTTAACTGACACCACAAATGCTATATTAAAAGCAATTAAAGAAGCTCAACAGAATGATAAAAAAATAATATGTTTTATAACTGGTGTGCCTGGTGCAGGGAAAACTTTGGCAGGTTTAAATATAGTTCACAATGTTGAAAATCATTCCGGAAAAGGAGTTTTTTTATCTGGAAACGGTCCGTTAGTGAAAGTGTTAACGGAAGCATTGGCGAGAGATAACTCAAAAAGAAATCAAATATCATTGGTACAATCAAGGAGAGAAATAGCTTTCGTTCAAAACGTTCATCAGTTTCTTGACTTCTACCACAATAACGACCAGACTCCACAAGACAAAATCATTTTATTTGACGAAGCTCAAAGAGCTTGGAATGCTGAACATTCAAAACGAAAATTTGATAGAGACTTTTCAGAAGCAGAAATGTTATTCAACATAATGAATAGAAATGAAGGTTGGGCTGTCATTGTAGCATTAATTGGAAGTGGGCAAGAGATAAATACCGGAGAAGCTGGACTTGCAGAATGGTGAAAAACCATAAGTGAAAAGTTTCAAAATTGGAGAATTTACATTTCACCAGAACTTAAAGATGGAACTTCAAATATTGCAAACTATAAGCTTTTTGAAACTGCACCGACTAATCTTTCAATTACAGAGTTGCCAGAACTACATTTAAAAGTTTCTATAAGGTCTTATAAAGCAGAAAAACTTTCCGAATGGGTTGTTGCAATTTTAGAAGATGAACCATTAACAGCTAAGGAACTTTTACAAAATCATCTAAAAGATTATCCAATTTTCATAACTCGTAATCTTGAGACTGCACGAAAGTTTTTGAGAAATAAAAATCGAGGACACAGACGCACTGGAATGGTAGCAAGTTCTGGTGCCAGACGACTAAAGCCTTTTGGGCTAGACGTAACAGCAGAAATTGATGTTGCTAACTGGTTTCTAAATCCTAAAGAAGATGTTCGTTCATCTTGCTTTTTAGAATTACCTGCAACTGAATTTGCAGTTCAAGGTTTGGAACTTGACTGGGTTGGTTTGTGCTGGGGTGACGACTTCAGGAAAGAAGATTTTGGCTGGTCTTTTCATGCATTTAAAGGAACTAAATGGCAACTAGAAAGACAAGATGAAAGAAAACAGTTCATAAAAAACAAGTATCGTGTTTTATTAACTCGTGGACGTGAAGGTTTAATTATATTCATTCCAGAAGGTTCAGAGAATGACCATACAAGACCAAATAAAAACTATGACTCAACATGTGAGTATTTAAAAAGGATATGAATTAAAGAACTTTAAAATTATTATTCTGATTCTTGAATCCCATGCCAACTTTCCTCCCCTCCCCCCACTCCTTCCTCTCCCATATCTTCCACACCCTAGAAACTCTTAAAATAGATGTTTCTAATCTGGAGCTTGACCACGTATGCTACCGTGTCGAGACCTTGCAGCGCTACGAAGCACTCAAAAAGATGTTTGAGACGGAAGCCGAACTTTTGGCTGAAAAGATGATCAGTGGACGACCTTTGTGTATCTATAAACTCCAAGAGCCTATACACTATGAAGCCCGAGAAATCTGGGTACTGGAACTGCCTGCTCCCAAAGACGGAAGTCCCTACCAAGAGGGATTTGAACACGTGGAGTTTGTGATAAATACGAGTTTTGAGGATTTAATGCAGCGATATCCACATATCTCCTTTGATACCAAAGCGATGGGAAAAGCTATTAATCCTGATATCGGGATAGAACACGATGGAGCACGAGTGAAGTTTCACCAAAACAGTTTGGAGTATGTGGTGAAGTATTTGGAAACATAAAAAAACTCTCTTTGAAAGAGAGCTTTTTACATTTTATATAATTACTGCTTCCATTTTTTACAAACATCTCCTGCTTTATTGAGTATTTGTAAATATTCATTATCTTTTTGAGAATATTTTTTAAGAAGTCATTTTCTTCTTTCATCAAATTCCTCAGTCATAATATCCTCTTTTGAAAGAGATACTTTGTTTACAAAATATATTTTTGCTAAAAGTATTTGTAATTCCTCAGTCATTCATCAAAATCTTAAGTAATTATCCGACAGATTAAAAAAACGAGCTTTTTGTGATGAAGTAAGTAATTCAATATCAGAATTGAGTTCAACTTGTTTGCTTTTATCTCCTACATTTCATCAACTATTTCACATAATGTTATTTACTAAATCTCATATACCTCCCATAGTTTTTGCAAGCTTTTCTCTGTAATCTGGAGCTTCAATGTGTATTGGTTGTATAGATCCCAAAAGTTGATTACAACGACTTCTGAGTCTCCCTATGTCATCTGTTGCAGAAACTTTCGCAAATATTTCTCGTATATCAAAGTTTGAAGTTACGAGTAGGAATCAATTTCTCTCATATAGTTCATATATCAGTTCACCAAGCCATACAAATTCTTGTTTAGAACATCTATCTAGGCTTGAATATTTTTGAAGAATATCATCTGCAATAACAATAAAATTCTCCTTTCATTTATATTCGTGATGTGAACTTAATATAAATTGATTTTTACTTGAATCAAAAAAATGAATTCATGCTCAATTGAGTTGATCTTTCAAAGCTTTAATAAGATGTGTTTTTCATACTCATGGACCACCTTGTATTCCTATAATTACTGGTTGTCAAAGTACTCATTTCCTTTCTATAAGAAGTTTTCAAAGTCATGAAAGAAAATCTCTTGCATACTCAAGTGATTTATTTCCTTCTGTTTCAAATTGTTCAAAAGTTGGTTTTGTCATATCTTCATATTTCTACACAATACTATTTTGATAATAATATCATATATTACGATAGAAAACAAAAAAATGTGAAAAACTAATCTCCTATTTCTATACTCTCTCCTCCAAACTTCGGCTCAACTCAAACGAGGATATCATACATCATCTTGACTCGGGCAAGTCGCTCGCGAATCCAGACTCGTGGTGCGAGCTTGACTGGGACATCTTTGGCAGGATATCCGAGTGCATTGATTCACTCGTGATGAGCTAGATACAGAGCTCGCTCTAGGTGAAATCTTTGTGTAATGATGATATAGTTCTCTTGCCCAAAAATATCTCGTGCTCGAACAATGGAATCAAGCGTACGAAATCCTGCATAATCTCAGTAGATCTTTTTCTCAGGAATTCACATCTCTACGAGATCTGCTTTCATCGTATCGGTTTCATTGTACTGCTGGGTACTATTATCCCCACTTACGAGAATATACTCTATCTTTCCTGCCTCATAGAGGAGTTTTGTAGCATCGAGACGATAGAGATAAAAGAGATTTCTTCGTCCATCTGCGATATATTTACTCGTTCCTAGCACGAGTCCGACTTTTGTGGTCGGAACTTCTGAAATTTCTGAGAAAATATATTTCCCCGAAACCCTAGTTGTTTGCCATTCTGAAAAAGCTATCACGAAGATGAGAGCAAATATCAGAGCAAGAATGATTTTGAGAAGTTTTTTCATGAGTTTATTTTTATAGCCTCTTTTTCTTTGAAAAAGGAAGCCTCAAGAAAATGTTTTGTGAAACTTGTAAGCCTTTTTTTCAGGTTAGGATTCTAAAATAGTTTTATTTTGAATACTGTTTCATAAAATCCCAAGCTGTATCAAAGGTATCAAAATCAATACATTGGAGTCCAAACTTTGCTTGAAAGCCTGCACTATCTCGTGCTTGCTGTGGATAGGGATTATTGATACTTGGTATTACGTGCCCTCCTCCTACCGAACGATAGAGATAGAGTGGAGTTGGAGTATCATACTTTTCGAGAGTCGTATAACATCCATTATAGTCTGCTTCTGTAATTATTTCAGCTGTTTTGTTTCGAGTTACTCCACTCCAATCTGCCCATACATCCCCAGAAGCATCTCATGAAAGTACTTTTTCAGGGATTCAGTTATAGTTTATGATAGGATCTTTTGTTCCGACAAGAACCATAAGTGGGATCGTATTTGTATTTTTTGGAAATATGGTATCGACTGAGTTTGGTGGAATAGCAACTAAGAAAGATGCTGCTGCTGCAAAAAGTTCTGGCTTTTGAGAAATCATATACTGAGTCATATACGCTCCATTGGATGGTCACATAGCATACGTACGTTTTGTATCCGTTCCGTAAGAGCTATGAGTATTTTTTACTATAGTTTCTAAAAATAATTCATCATTCACTGTTTCAATAATTTCTCCTTCCGAACTATTATCCCGATGATCATTCCAGCGAGTATTGCTTCCATTTATAAAAGCCCCTGTATCAATATCGACTCCATTAGGGGCAATAATAACAAAATTGTTTTTTTGTGCTAGGTCTATGAGTCCTGTTCCTATTTCCATCGATTGTCCTCCTCCATGAAGATACAGCAGAAGTGGTAATCCTGTAACATCAGTTTGAGGAGCATAGATATTGTACCATCTTTCATCTCACTCAATCATGATACTTTTTTGAGTAATTCATTGAGTCAGTGATGTTTTTCATGGAGTTGGAGCTTCTATCATTTGTCCAAGTATTTTTTTAAATGGATAAAGTGCTTCTGCAGAGATAAAAATCCATCATCTGAGCGCTTGAGTGTCATACGCGAGATAGTTATTTTCTAATACTCCAAGTTCATAGGCCTTGGAAACATATCCAGCTCTCCAATCTGAGCTTTGATTTTTTGCAATTCCTGATGCTGACATCAGCATTTTGAGTGCTTCTATCTGAGTTACATTTTCATCTGGACGGAAAGAGTGATTTTTTGCTATGAGTCCAGAGGCAAGAGCTACTTGAGCATATTTACAACCCCAATCAGATGCAGGAAGATCTCAGAAAGTTTGAGTACATTGACTTGGAAGTTCGAGTTCCGTGACTCCTATCATGATTTTGAGTATTTCTCGACGAGAAATAGAGTACATCAATTTGTACTGAGTCGGAGTAGAAGAAGCATTTTCTATGATTCATTTTTCTGCTAAAAAATTTGCAGCTTTTATACTCTCTTGAATCGTCTCTGCAAAAACAGATGATTTTAAAAAAGATCCTCACATCACTATCATGAGTATAAATATTCAAAAAAGAAGTTTGAGTTTCATAAGAAAAGATTAGAGAAATAAATAATGCTTACATTTTTCTAAAAGATACGGAAAATCTGTATACCCATTTTCAGTATTTAAGTGTTTTCCTGCTTCTATTATATCGATTTGTATTCAAAGCCCAAAACTCATTTCTCGAGCATTACGCAGTGGAACATAGGGATCATCGCTTCCATGACACATATAAAAATACTCGCAGTTTTTTCGTATTTTTTCCCAATCAAAATCTCTTTCTGTGAAACTTGCATTTAATGTATCAAAATATGGATGTCCAAGTTTTCAAAGAAATCCTGAAGCAAATAAACAAGCTTGAACAGAGAAATCAAGTCCTTCGAGAAGCGAACAGACAAAGCTTGGCCCGACGCTATGAGCGATAAAAATAGTATCTTTGGTCACATACTTTTTATACCTTTCGAAAGTTTCAAGCCAGTTTTCTAGGTTTTGATTTTCTGGAGTCGGAAATCGTGGAACAAAAACTTGGTATTGTTGTTTTTGAAGTTCAGTTTTGAGCCAAGGAAACCAGTTTCCTTCGGGACTTCCTCCTGTTCCATGAATGATAAATGCTGTTTTCATTTCTTTTAGAATGTTATCCAATGTCTTTTATATTCTCATAGTTCATCATCTCGAACCGTTTTTTCATAAATTCCTCCGTTTTTAAGTATTACTTTCTCTGATGCAATATTATCTGGACGACATGAGATGAGAACTTTCTTAATTCATAGTTTTTTAGCTTCTTGAAGTCAGAGTGCGAGGATTTCAGTAGCATATCATTTTCATCGTTCATCAGGTCTTACTCAATATCCAATATGTCATGAATAGTCTCTTAGATTAGGGTGAATAATATTATGTCGAATATCTATTGCTCAAATAAGTATATCTTCAATCATTCAGAAATATAGTGTTGATTGAGTTTTTCAGTTATAATCTCATTTTGAAATATTTTTTATATAATCTAAAAACTCCTCGAAGTTTTCTCACTTAAATAATAGTCCAGGAGATGTAGGAACTTTTTCATAGCTTTCCCATGTCTTCATGAGATTTTCCCACATCGTTTTGTGGGATTCATTTGGAAATTCGAGTCGAAGCATAGTATAAAAAGCTTAAGATTATTTCTCTATATGACTTATCCCTCTTCCCGTTATTTTTCTTCCCCTTGGAGTTCGTTCGATAAATCCTATTTGCAAAAGATAGGGTTCTACGACATCTTCGAGTGTCGCTTCCTCTTCTCCGAGAACCGACGAGAGTGTTCCAAGTCCTACAGGACCTCCTTTAAAATTTTTGAGTATACTACTGAGATATTTTCGATCGAGATAATCAAGTCCTCTCTCATCTATACCAATATCTTCAAATACTTCTGTAAGGACTCAAATATCTGTGATATCTTTTCCTATCGTGTGATAGTCTCGAAGAATTTTGAGAAGTCTGTTTGCAATACGTGGAGTTCCGCGAGATTTTCCTGCAACGATTTCAAGAATTTTTGGAGAAAGCTCAAAACCAAGCATCTCACAGTTATTTCCAAGAATTGTTGCGATGTCACTTACCTCATAAAAATCGAGCTTCAAAACATTTCCAAAACGGTCACGAAGTGGAGAAGAAAGTGCTGAGAGCCTCGTGGTTGCTCCTACGAGAGTAAAGGGTTTTACAGGAAGTTTCACACTTTGTGCTCCTGTTCCTGAACCGACCATAATATCGAGGTGAAAATCTTCCATCGCAGTATAGAGTATCTCTTCTATCTGAGGACGAAGTCGGTGAATCTCATCTATAAAAAGGATATCCCCTTCTTCGAGATTCGAAAGAATACTTACCAAATCAGACTGTTTTTCGATCGCTGGACCAGAAGTCGTACGAAGATGAGAGTTCATCTCGTGAGCCAGAATATTCGAAAGTGTTGTTTTACCGAGTCCTGGTGGTCCATAAAACAGAATATGTTCGAGAGGATTTCCTCGTATTTTTGCAGAATTTATCGAAACAGACAAGTGTTTTTTGAGTGCTTTTTGTCCGATATAGTTTTCAAGTGTTTTTGGACGAAAAATATTTTGAAATGCCACAGAATCTGTAGTTTTTTCTTTCGAAGTCACGATACGTTTTTCCTGTGGTTCTACTGTGTGTGAAGAAGCAATCATAAGAGTATATAAAAAGAGTATTTTTTTTATTGTAGAGAAAAAATAAAATATTACAAGCTACAAAAAAGTTGACTTATATTTATATATTTTATAATACTCTTTATGAAATTATGAAATACTCTTACATCTCTTGGTTTATGTGAGCTTCCTCAAGATGCTTCTATAGATGGTTTTAATAAAACTATCATTTTTATGTTTCGAAACGATATCGCACAACTGATGCAAAATAAATTTTCGAGTATTCAAAGACCAGAATGTACCGTAATACGCTGATGATATGTTAGCAATAAAGGAGGAATATATATACGTCAAAAAGAAGAAATACCTATGCCTTATTCTCTTCTCTATTTTGATGAGAGAAATGAACGATATCAATGTATACAAGATCAAACTAGAAAAAGTATTCGTGGTATATTAGGAAATACTTCTCGCTACTTCATCTGAAACGGAAAAGTGTTTACGGCTGCGAAATATTTTGATGCTTGGAAAAAACGACAAGACAATCCTAACTATATAAATCTCAATAGTTTATAAAAAATTTGCATTGGAGTATAAAGTGTATATACTATATTGGTATCTTACGATATATGAGATGAAACACCGGCACGGCAAGATACATTATTTTAGCATTTTATTTTTGGTATTATGGCAATGGACTTAAACAAAGTACAGATTATAGGACGAATTACTCAAGATGTAGAACTTCGTCAAACTCCAAACGGACAAAGTGTGACAACTCTTTCTATCGCAACAAATAGAAACTGGACGGATGGAGCAGGAATGAAACAAGAACAAGCAGAGTTTCATAACGTAGTTCTCTGGGCAAAACTTGCAGAAATCGCAGGTCAATATCTCACAAAAGGGAAAAAGATATACATCGAAGGAAGACTCCAAACTCGGAGTTGGGAAGCACAAGACGGATCAAAACGATATAGAACAGAGATCATCGGAGAAAATATGATCATGCTCGATGGAGGAGGTTCAGCAGAAGTAGGCTGATATAGTCCAGCAAGCAGTACAGACATGTCTCCAGGAAATGAAACTCCTGCAATACGAAAAACTTCTCCTAAGCAAGAAGAAGAGATTTCAGTAGAAGATCTTCCATTTTAAGAAAAATTACTATAAAAGCCTTATGTTTCCATAAGGCTTTTATAAAAAATATTTTGTTATTCTAAAGTAATACTCTATAATATACTAGATTTAGTATTTAACTTAGTATATTTATGATAGCAACGGATTGTATTTCGATTTCTGAACTCAAAAAATCTCCTTCTCAAATCATCAAAAGTCTTGCAAAAGATAAAAAGAAGTTTATTTTCGTAAATAATAAACCTAAAGCCATGATTTTGGATTTTGAGTTTTGTGAACAACTTGGAATTACTGATGATAGAGTAGAATTTGGGATAATGGATAAAAGCACCCTTTCTTTTGAAATGCAAGGAAGACTCAAAGAAGCAGAAAAAATACCTCTTTCAGATTATATAAAATTATAATATGACTCCAAGAATTATTGAAGTGCGTATCAATACAATAGCAGAAAGCTATTTAGAAAAAAGGAATCTTACAAAACAGTATTTGAAAGCATGTGAATATATTGTAGATGGAAATACAAAGAATACAGGTCTCAAACTCAGAGAACCGAAGTCACATGAAATTTGGTATTTTCGTATCAATAAGCAATATCGAGCTTTTTGTAAACTTGTGTGAGATATACTCTATGTCCTAGAAATTGATAATCATCAAAACACTAACTCTATGATATATAACAAAATCTTGCTCTCATAGTATTATTTCTCAATGTCTTTTTAATTTATTAATCAGTATATCTTCAGGAATAGTATTTTTTCCATTTTTAGTCCAATTATTAAAAGCTTCATAAAGTTTTCCATCTATATGCCTTAACTGCCCTTTTGTGAGTCTTGGAATCCATTTTTCATAGACACGTTTATAAAAATCAAGTGGAGTTTCATCTTCTCCATTTTCATTTTTTAATGTTTTATCTCTTCCTTTCCAAGTATTTTTTACATCACTTTCTATATATTCTTTAATCTCTTTAAGTTCTTCTTCTGAAAGCTCTTTTTGTTCAGGTATTTCAGAAGTTTCAGAAATTTCTGGAGAAAGAAGAGAGAGAAGCTCTTGTGCTTGATTCGCAAGAATTTCTTTCATTTCTGGAGATATTTCATTTCATTTTTTTAGTTCCTCTATGAGCCACTCAACACTTCCCTTTACATGTTGTGAAGCAACATCGATAGGGTTTTTTCAAGGTTTTTCTTGAATTTTTGGTAATTCTCAAGATTTTAGATTTATTTCAGTCATACAAAAAAGCTAGGAAATATTTTTGCTCTATCCTAGCTTTTTTAAAAAATTTGTCAAATATGAATTTTGTTTTGTAAAACTAGAAATTCTTGAGTTCATACTGGGTTTTTCCTGTAGAAACAATTACTTTTTCCCCTTGAAGTTCGATACGATCTATCTTGAGATCACTGGCAAGGAGAACTCTTCGCTTTTTATCTTCTGGAGTATAGTATATCACGAGATTTCCATTTTGTGTCAGATTAAAATTTTTCTTTTTTTCAGTCTCATCACTATATATGACTCCTATAAGCGCATCTTGGAAATATACAAAATCTTGAAAAAGATAGAGAAATTCCGATTTTTTCGTCAGAGTATCATACAAGAATATTCCTTTTTCTGTCACTACGAGATACAGGCTTGCTTTAAGAGTTGCTTTGATATATTTCACTCCTATTTCAAAAGGCAATGTATGAAGTTTTCCACTTTGAAGTTCAAATATATATGATATTTTTCCGATTTGTAAAAATACTTTTTTCGTTTCCCCGATGTACTCTGCATATATATCTTTTTCTGGAACTTTTGTAAAACTGGTGATATCTCGAATTTCCTCTTTGTTACGGTAATGCATCTGCATTTTTTCTCACGTTCCACTAAACGTGATTTTTGAAACATCATCCAGAGCAAAGCTCGCTATGTAGAGATTTTCTTCTCGAAGTCGCTCTATTTTTTGCTTTGCAGTTTCAGTCGCTGTAAAATCAAGAATTTCTTCGAGTCGCGCTTTTTTTTCAAGGTCTACAAAAAACTCTTGTCTTTTACGTGCTTGTATTTTTGTTGCTATAAGTTCGCTCTCATAGTCATCTTTTGAGACCGTGATATTGTAATCAAAAGGAGAAACATCAAGTATTTCACAGATTTTTTCAGGACAATCTTGTACTCTTTTTTGTGCTGTTGTTTTTGAAAAAAACTCAACGCTATATTCCGAAATGTTCGCAGATATAACAACTGTAGCTGTATAATATACAAAAAAATACAAGTATACTAGAAGGAGTGCTGCAAAAGTTCAGAAAAGTACGAGAAGTGCGTAGAGTTTTCGATGCATCAAAAGCGTGTAAGAAAATAGATACACTGAGTATATCTGCGAGTAAAAAATTTGCAATGCAGAGATTCTCAAATATCCTAAATGAAGTCTGTAACTCTTAATCTCCTGTTTCATGCTTCTTGATGGAAAAAAAATAGCACATACGATCTATAGTGATCTTCAAAAAAATATAAAATCTCTAGAGAAAAAACCTGTTCTCTGAGCTGTACTCGTCGGGAAAAATCCTGAAAGTATTCGCTATATCTGACAAAAACGAAAGTTTTCTGAAAAAATAGGAATGTGATTTCAGCTTTTTTCCTTTCCAGAAAATATTTCAGAAAGTGAACTATTACAAAAACTCAAGCTTCTCAATGAAAATCCTGAAATTTCAGGATATATCGTACAACTTCCTCTTCCTGCTCATATTAACAGTATCAAGGTTATTGAGCATATTTCACCGAAAAAAGATGTTGATGGATTTCATCCTGAAAATCAAGGAAAAGTGATGATCGGAGATACTTCTGGTTTTATTCCCTGTACTCCAGCAGGAGTAATGAAAATATTGGAAAGTACGGGGATCTCACTTTTGGGTCAAAATATCTGTATCATCGGTCGAAGTAATATCGTGGGAAAACCTCTTAGCCTGCTATGTATCAATGCTGGAGCAACGGTTACGAGCTGTAATTCTCAGACAAAAGATATTTCTTTTTTTACGAAACAAGCTGATATCGTCATCTGCGCTACAGGAAAAGCAGGACTTTTGAGAGCTAATATGGTACAAAAAGACAGTATCGTGATAGATGTTGGTTTTTCCATTATTGATGGAAAAATACGATGAGATGCATGCTTTGATGAGCTTTTAGCTCAATGAAATACTATTACTCCTGTTCCAGGTTGAGTCGGACCAATGACCGTTGCGATGCTTCTTTCTCATACTTACCAAGCACATATATGAAACCTCTCCTCTTAAAAAATATTTCCTTGAGTTTTTTACTCTTAGTATCTTTTTTTCTTGGATATCTTTTTGCTCTCCGACAATATCAAATTTTCGAACAAAAAATAACAGAAACTCCTATATATATAGATGTCACTACCAGTAAAAAAAGTATCAGTATTAAAGAAGTTCCAAAAAATATTTTTCTGCGAGTCAATGGTTCTTTGATACAAAGTGGAAGTATTGACTTAAAAGAGTAAAAAAGTAGAAAAAAATTTTGACAGAAGCCATATTTTTTATACAATACCCAGGCTTTCAAATAAAGATTCGCGAGTGTAGCTCAATTGGCTAGAGCATCTGCCTTCCAAGCAGAGGGTTGTGGGTTCGAGTCCCATCACTCGCTCCATTTTGAAAACACTAAAAAACTTAGAATTTAGAATGTAGAGATGAGAATACCATCTAAAAACAAATTCTAAAACCTAAGTTTTTTTATTACTTGGGTGTATAGCTCAGTTGGTTAGAGCGCACGACTGATAATCGTGAGGTCGGTAGTTCAACTCTACCTATACCCACCATCTTTCCCCAAAAAAGAATGATATAGAAAAATCCGGGAACTGGCGCAATTGGCTAGCGCACACGCTTTGGGAGCGTGGGGTTGTGAGTTCGAGTCTCGCGTTCCCGACCATTTTGAAATCTAAAAAAAAGTCTGAGAAATCAGACTTTTTTTTATATCAAAATACCTACTTTAAAAAACTAATTTTTTCTTGTATCTCTGCTTGGTATATTTTTATTTTTCTATATTATACTTCCGTTTTACTCTTTAAGATACTTCCATGTTTGATGTTTTCATCCAAGACTTTTATTTACTTTTTACGATGGCTGGAGCAATGGCTCTTTTTCATATCATTATGATAGATGTCGTGCTGAGTGGAGATAATGCTATTATTATCGGTATGGCAACGAAAAGACTTCCTGAAAAACTGAGAAAAAAAGCGATTCTTATAGGGATTATTGGAGCAACCGTACTTCGTATTATCTTTGCATTTTTTACCGTATTTTTACTCCAAATCATTGGGATACAGATCGCAGGAGCTGTACTGCTCATGTATGTTGTTTGGAAGTTTTATACCGAACTGAGAAAGTGACATCACGAAGAATGAGAACACGAAGGAAGCAGTCAAGCAAACTTTTTCTCAGCTGTAAAACTCATCATCATTGCAGACGTTTCTATGAGCCTTGATAATGTTCTTGCTGTAGCTGGAGCTGCAAAAGAAAATGTTGCAGCGCTCGGTATCGGACTGCTCATATCTATCATCCTTATGGCTTTCGCTTCAAACTTTATCGCAAGAAAACTTGGGCAGTACCCTCAAATCCAATGGGTAGGGCTTCTCGTTATCCTCCTCGTATCGGTAGAGATGCTTTTAACTGGAATAGAAAAAGTAGATAGTACGCTCAACATCGGACTTATCAACTTCATCGGAATTATATTTTTCCTCATATTTCTCTTTGTCTATCAACAAATCAAAAACCTCAAACTTCCAGAAGTACACTTTTTAGAAAAATGGAAATACGGAAAAATCATTTTTATTCCTTTGGCTCTGTGAGTCATTACCCTTTCTCTTCTCAACTTTTTTCATATCATAGAACTCCACAATAATATCCATATCCTCTATACCGTTCTCGTTCTTACGGTCATATTTGGGATTGAGTATTTGTGGACCGTGAAAAGTAAGAAGAAAATATAGTGAAATACTACTAAAAAACCACTTCTTAAAAGAAGTGGTTTTTTAATGTATTACAGATATTGCTCAAGCTGAATAAGTTGCATTTCTTTAAAAACTTTTTTCCATACTAATGTATCCTTTCAAACTGAGTTTGGATTTTTTGCTCTTAATATTTCTTCTTTCATGGCATTAATAAGTGTAGACTTATTTTGACCCCAAAATTTAATTGGATCTGTTTTCCATTCATACATTCAGGATTGTTGATTGATCTGTACTAAAAATCTAAACGATGAAAGAATAGGATATGTATATCAACCAGGTATTTTCCAAATACTCTCATTTCAAATAAATGAAAGTACTACTTTTCAAACTTTTCTTTCTTCAATTCATTTTACACCTCAGAATCTTCAATTAAGTTCATCATTCCAAACTACAGGAAAATCATAATAAATTGTATCACTTAGTATTAATATTTCTGGCAGAATATTAGATATTTTATCAATATTTTCTGTATTTTCTTCTTTTCAAAAATGATTTACTACTCATCATTTTGCAGAATATGCATTTATAGGATTGCTATCTCAATTTGGATAATTTTTAAGATCAAAACATATCATAAATGATAAAATATCTTTTATTGAAATGGGTTTTTTAATTCCATCATTATCTAACTCACTTGTCTTGTAAGCTATTTTTTCAGAATATCTTTGGTTTCTTAACTTATCTTTTACTACATCAAATTTATGTTGTAAATTTTGGATATCCTCATTTGCAACATTTCTCGAAGAATTTCTTGCAGATACTATTTCTATCATCTGATCTCTATCTATTATTCATTCTATAATTTCTATTCTAACATAAGCATTATTACTTGCTTTTTCTTCTATTACTTGATTGTAAAGGGTTTGAAATGTATGTCCTCAATCTAAAATTCAATGAATTTTTTCTTCATGAGAATCATCGAAGGTAATAGTTACCAAATTATTTTGTTTATCGAAAGATACATTATGAGCTAGGATAGTAATTCAGCGATTCTTTAATAAAAATAATTCTGGAGTCTCTTCATATGTTTTAATCATATCTTTAACTACTTCTGTATTTCAATTGTAATCTCTCGGATTAATAGTTGTTCTCCATTGTTCTAATTCCTGAAATGGAATATTAGATACTTTCATTATTAAATTATATACTTTTTCTTTAGATTCTCATTCACTCACTAATCCAAATGGTATATCTAAATTTCTAAAAGAATATGGTTGTAATTTTATGTCTTGCATAAGATTTAATTTAAAATATAAAAAATTACTTTAAATATAAATTAAACATGAAAAAAAGAAAAATATACTTTTTCTTTTTGTAATTCAATTTGAAGATGATTTTGGTTAAATAGTAAGGGTCTTCCCCAGTTAACTGTTAAATTTTATGAGTAATTGTTGTATAATTAAGTTTAGATTTCATCATTTTATTCTTACATTATACCGAAACT
>JAYTJZ010000099.1:0-23612 GCA_043730605.1 Candidatus Altimarinota bacterium | reverse complement strand
ACTTACGAGAGCTACTTCTTTGAGATAACTATCCTGTTCGATACTATCGCTATAGTGACGTATGATTTCGAGTATCTCAGAGAGAAACTTTTTTTTCTCATCGATACTTTCCAGATTATATTTATTTTTTTCTATGAGAAATGCTATCGGGGAGAGAGCCGTATCTATGAGTTTTTGGAAATCTTTTCCAGATTCCAAATATTCATCAGGATCTTTGGATCCAGAAAGCAGGATTATTCTTACTTCCAGTCCATTATTTTTGAGTATTTCGAGCGAGTTTCGGGTTGCTTGTTCACCTGCTTTATCATTATCAAAACACAGATATATCTTATGGGTGAGACGTTTGAGTATGGTGATATGTTTTTCGGTAAGAGCCGTTCATGAAACAGCAACTGTCTGAAAAAAACCTGCTCGATGGAGCGCTATCGTATCCATATATCACTCTGTAATGATGACATAATCCACTTTCGTAATCGTACTTCGAGCATCAAAAAGTCCATACAAAATAGAAGATTTATCATAGATATCACTCGCAGGAGAGTTAAGATATTTTGGTTCTCCTTGCCCGATGATACGTCCAGCAAAAGCTACAAAATCTCCACGGAGATTTTGAATCGGAAATATGACTCTTCCAATGAATTTATCTTTTCTGGAACGTATATCGAGAAATATCTGTGATTGAGCGATAATCGTATCATCATAGGATTTTTCTTTCAAATAATTATATAAACCCAGCCCACTATCAGCATACCCGAAGTGAAACTTTTTTATATCGTCAGGAGCAAGTCCTCGATCAAATAAATATTTTTTGATTTCAGGAGATTTTTCGAGAGCAGATTCATAATAGGCTGTTGCATCTTTATAAAGAATATAGAGATTTTTTTTGATTTCTATTTTTTCTTTATTTTCACTAAACCCTTGGATTTCTCGACCCGTAATACTTCCAAGCATCTGCATCGCTTCACGGAAGTCACAGTTTTCCATATCCATGAGAAATTTCAAAGGTCATCCTCCTTTATGACATCCGAAACAATATCCTATTTGTTTCACGGGACTTACGACAAAGCTTGCTGTTTTTTCAGAATGACCAGGAAAAGGGCAGAGTGCTTTGTAGCTCGTCCCTGTTTTTTTGAGTTTTGCGTATCGTCCTACTAAGTCGACGATATCGATACTACTTTCTAAGTCCTCTGTAAATCCCAAGTTTTTTGTATAAATAATAGATATTTTCTAAAAATATTGTACGAAACTCAGGAGAAAAGTAAAGAAAAATGACTTGCTATTTTTTCATATAGTATATACTTTGAGTATAAATATAAAATCTATGAAATATACAGGAGATATCTGAGAAATACTTGCGATAGAGTATCTACAAAAAAAAGGCTATCATATACGAGATACCAATTTTAAATTTGGACGATTTGGAGAAATCGATATCATCGCAGAAAAAGAGAAAAGAGTCTTTTTTGTAGAAGTAAAATATAGATCTCATCTCGCCTATGGTTTTCCAGAAGAAGCTATTATTCCAGCGAAACTCCACAAATGTTTAAGAACGATGCAGTACTATTGTATAAAACATAAGATATCGCTCCAAAATATCCAGTTTGATGTTATCACTTTTCTAAAGCAACAAAACTCCCATAGAGTGACGCACTATAAAAACATAGAGCTCTAAACTGTACATATATTTCAAAAATACTCAACCGAGTTTCACTTTCTCTTTTTGTATTCCTATAAAATTCATAGTATTATATCATATAAATAGCTATTTTTTGATATATTTCTATGAAAAAAATTCTTCTACAAAGGTGATTTACTCTTCCAGAACTTTTGGTGAGTATGACGATTCTCGCTATTCTTAGTACGTTTTGATTTCTTTCGTATATCAACTACACCTCAAATACACGAGATACAGCGAGATCAGCAGATCTTAAAAATATTACAACTATTCTTTCTCTAAACAAAACTCGTTCTTCTATCTATCCCTCTCCAACAACAGGGGTAAATGTAACCTATTCTGGTGCAACAGTTTGGACTCAAGGGGTATTTGGGATAGATACGATGCGTGAAACAGGAAAAATATTTGGAGAATTACGAGATCCAAAATATAAAAATCAATATACCTACTCCGTGACATCGAATAAAAAAGAATATCAACTTGGAGCAGTATTTGAAAATATATCTTTGGGAAGTTCTCTTTTTTCATATTCACAAGAAAACCCTTTTTCTCTCACAAAAGCTTATGCTGCAGGACCTTTTGATCCTCTTGAATTGAGTCCTACGATATGGCTCGATGCAAATGATCTCAACGGAGATGGAAATACGACAAATAATCCAGCAAATAATACAACAGTTACAAGTTGGGTGAATAAGTCAGCAGCAGGAACAGCAAATAATCCAGTGATTACCACAGGAACTCTTACATATGCTACGGCAGGATTTAACTCCGTACAAAAATCAGTATTTATTCCTCAAAACGCAGGACTTCGACTCGCTAATTCAAATATTATGCAAGGAGATATCTTTTATGTTGTACAAAAAAGAGATCCTTTTGCAGCAACTGATAGTAATGGAATAGGTCTTCAATCTACGACCACAGCAAACTATATCATAGGATACTCTACTACCTATCGTGATGCAATCCGTATCAATTCAGCTCCAAATAGACTTTCCTCAGCTCCAGCAACGACCAGTAATGGTACAGATCCATATATTTATTCGTTCCATACAGATGGGACGAACTATAGTTTCTTCAATACTGCAAATAGTATTTCTCAAGGAGCAACTAACTCAGTTGCATGACAGGTATGGTGATTTAACGCTGCAGGTGCTATAAATAATCAAGGGGCAGATCTCGTAGTTTCAGAAATTCTTATATTTAATCAAAGTCTTTCTGCAGGCAATAAACAAAGTGTAGAAGGGTACCTTGCTCATAAGTGGGGAGTAACATCACTCCTCCCAGCTGCGCATCCATATAAAACAACTCCTCCAGAATCAAGTGGACCTATTGTTCCTCCAGATACGACTCCTGATGCTTTTGTATTTTCTGATGTAACTTCTGCTCTTACAGCAACCCTTTATACTTCAAATACGATTACTATTTCAGGAATCAATACAGCAAGTCCAGTAAATATAACGGGCTCAGGAGCAGAATATAGTATCAATGGAGGAGCTTTTACTTCTGCTTCTGGAACTATCAGTGTATGAAATACTATACAAGTTCGACTGACGTCTTCTTCTGCAAACAGTACAACGACTACAGCGACTCTCAATATAGGATGAGTGAGTGAATGATATATTCTTACGACTCTTGTCGCTGATACGACTCCTGATGCTCTAGTATTTTCTTCTGTAAATGATGCAAGTCTGAATACTTCCTATACTTCAAACAGTGTGACTATCACATGACTGAACGTCGTTGTTCCTATCAATATCACGGGAACATGAGCTCTTTACAGAGTTTCAGATGGGATTCCTACGGATATGAGTGGCTTAGGAACGGCAACTTCTTCTTCAAACCTTGATGCATCCAATGCTCCATTGTGAGCTTTTGATAATAATACCACCACTACAGGTTGGGCAAATAATAATGTACTTCCTGCTTGGTTACAATATGATTTTGGAATAGGGGTTGCAGAACAAATAACAAAATATACTCTGTATAGAAACGCTTCTCAAGCAGGAGGATGGAGTAATAATAATTATTCTCCAAAAAACTGGACTTTTGAAGGATCAGATAATGGATCTACTTGGACTATTTTAGATACGGAAACAAATCAAGTTATTACCACATGAGCAACAAAGCAAGAATATAGTTTTGTAAATCCAAATTATTATAGATATTATAGAATCAACATCTCTGCGGTAAACCATGCTTCTCAAAAATGGGTCAATATTACAGAAATGGAGCTTCTTTCTGATGGAGGAGGAACTTTTGTTTCTACTTCGGGAACGGTACAAAATAACTCTATTGTTTCTATACGAATGCCTGCAGCAAATACTCCATCAACTTCTCGGACTGCAACTCTTACGGTAGGGGCTGGAAGTGGAAGCTATACTCTTACTACTGTTCCACCAGATACGACTCCTGATACATTTGCGTTTACAAGTGTTAGTAATGCAACTCTTGGGGCAAGCTATACTTCAAGTAGCATTACCATTTCGGGAATAAATACCTCATCTGCTATCTCTCTTTCTGGAGTATGACAATATCGTATCAATGCTGGAGCATATACTTCCAGTGCTGGAACGGTTCAAAATGGAGATGTTATTACGATTCAACAATCTGCTTCTGCTTCAAACTCTACGACGACGAGTTCTACTCTTATTATCGGCTGAGTTTCAGCAGTGTATAATGTTACCACTCCAGCACCACCACTAGATACGACTCCAGATGCATTTTCATTTACGGATGTTACAGGTGCAAGTACTGGAACGGTTTTTACCTCAAATACGATAACTATTTCTGGAACCAATACAGGATCTACACTCTCTATTTCTTGATGAACCTATAATATAGGTGGGTCTGGAAGTTATGTAGGTACTCCAACTACGGTACAAAATGGAAATATCATATCGGTGAGGACGACTTCTTCGAGTAATTTTTCAACAGCAGTAAATGTAGTTTTGACTATAAATTGAGTCTCAGACACCTATACAGTTACGACTCTAGCTGCAGATACAACACCTGATCCATTTATACTTTCTGCGGTTACGAACGCTGAGCTCAATAAAGAATATATTACAAGTCCCGTGGTTATATCAGGAATAAATGTAGCGATTCCTATAACTATATCTTGACCAGGAGGAGGAAAATATAGTATCAATGGTGGTCCATGGACGAATGGAGCAGGAATGGTGAATAATGGAGATGAAGTTCGCATAAAATTGCAATCTCTGGCATCATGAAATTCGAATATATATGCCGACATCATTATAAATGGTCTTACTTCAGGACGATTTGATATAAGTACCCTTAATCCTGATACTACTCCAGATGCATTTGTATTTCAGGATATTACGAATGCAACTCTTAATACACAATATATTTCAGATACCATAACTATTAGTGGTATTAATAGTCCTGCTCCTATTAGTATTACGTGAGGAGAATATAGGATAGGAGCTCTAGGAACCTTTACTTCTTCAGGAGGGACGATTTCAAACGGACAAACTCTCTCTCTTCGCGTCCTTTCTGCTCTTGCTGGAAGTCTTACACGATCAGTAACAGTAACCATCGGCTGAGTAAGTGACACCTATAATGTGCAAACTCAAAGTTATTCTGCTTCTTCTCAAGAAACTTCGAGTCTTCCTGAGTCAAATGTCTATGTAACAGGAAACTATAATGGGCTTTTTGTCTATGGAAAAACTGCTGATACACACTATATTGTAGCGACTCCTTCTATCATGGCATATGATCTTTCAAATCCTGATATTTTATCTCTTATTTCGCAAAAAAAACTCGTATACAATGGCTTTCTGAATCTTCCAAGTAGTTACAAAGATAGTAAACTCACGATGAGTGGAGGGTTTGATTTTTCTATTACAGCTCCTCTTTTGTATGAGGGAAATAGAAAAGATTTAGGTGCCTATGGATGACTCAAACAAATCGATGAATGAGTAAAATCTATCTATAATAATTTTCCAGCATATGCCAATATTGCTTCCTATATGGATGACTATTCTCTTGGGTATCTTGAAAATATTATTGGAAATATCATCGGAATCAACCCGATAAAACCATTCTACTGTAGTGATATATTGAGTTCGAAACTTGTCTATAATATTGCATCAGAAGCGCGAATAACTGCAAGCCCTTCAGCAAATAATACCTATGGAACAGGAGGAATCGCAAATGGTCTCACTTCTACTGTCTGAGATCTTGACTACGAGTATCACTCAGCAGCAGGAAATGCTTCTATATTCTTCGAATGGCCTACTTCTAAAAAAATAGGATATATAAAAATTTATAACAGAACTTGATGTTGTAGTGAAAGACTTTCAGGAGCAAACATAAAACTCTATAATACAGTTGGAGAAATAATATACTCTCATGCTCTATGGAATACGGCAGGAGACTATGTTATAGATCTTGACCTCGAAGGAATAGGACAACTGCACGATGTAAAAATGATGAGTATCGAAACAGTAGGATGAAACCTGCTCAATATCAGAGAAGTGGAAATATATTTATGAGGAAATGTCAAAGATGGAGTATATAAAGTCGATAAAGATGGGCTTTGAGGACAAAGTCCTTATAATGTGTATTGTGATATGACTACCGACGGGGGAGGATGGACTCGTATCGGAGAAAACTATATTCAAAATGGAAACTTTGAAGGACAAAATCATGTAAATCAATATACGTTTCAAACTTTTGATAGCCCAAGTGATAATCTCCTAGTTGCGAATGTAACGCAAGCTCCACCAAGCTCTCTTACAAGTGCTTTTGTTCTTCAAAAGAACGGATCGAGTTCAGAATCCTATCAACTCTTTTTTCCAGATATTCCTGGGGAATATTTTGCTCAAGAGATTCGTCTTTCAGCTTGGGTAAAAGGAACAAATAGTTCTATTTTCCAAAATATCGTAGATTATGGAAGTAGTATGAGCAGTACTCAACCAGACTATAATGTTCTTGAAACACTCGAAGGGTGGCAATATCAAATGGTACGTATTCCTTTGACGGGACTCGTATCTGATTTTACTTGGGATATAGGAAAAAATATATCAGGACCGTTTTATGTGACAGGTTTGAAGATGGAAGTATATTATCGATAATTTTTATAGTCTATGTGAAAGAAAAAAACAGCATTTACTCTCGTAGAGCTTCTAGTTGTTGTGACGATTATTGCTATTCTTGGGACGATTGCATACATTTATTTTGATGGAAATCTTGCAGATGCTCGTGATGCAAAACGAAATAATGATATCATTGAAATTTCAAATGTACTGGAACTCTATCAAACAGAAAATAGTACATTTCCAGATCCGAGTTTCGCAGTGAATATTATGTATAGCGGATCAGCTCTTGCATGGACTCAAGGTACTTTTTGACCATCGGTAGCCCAAAAGGTCCAAGTTTTCTGAGTAGATTTTCCGGTAGATCCTCTCTATAAAAATGAATATACTTACTCAGTAACAAATCAAGGGAGGGAGTTCCAAGTAGCTGGAATTCATGAAATATTTACAGAAGAAGAAGGACTCTGAGATCTTGCTTCTCTTATAGTTCCTCAAGTACAAGCAGGATCTGTGGAAACAGCGTATATTGCAGGAAACTACAATGGATTTATGATACGTGCAAAACTTGCAGGAGTCGAATATTTCATCGCAACTCCTTCTATCATCGCAACAGATATTTCAAATCCTGATATTCTTAATATCATCACTTCTCGAAAACTAGTATATAGTAACTTTTTTAATCTTCCTCATAGTTATAAACCATTTATGTCAGTTGATGGGGGGTTTGACTTCAATGTTTCTGATCCTCTTATTTTTACAGGAAGTAGTGAATCTTTAAAAGTAGAACAAACTTTGCTTGATTTCAATACAAAATTGAAATATATATATGCAACGACTCCGACGGAGTCTTTTGATAAATATATTTCAATTCTTGAAAAAGATGGTTTAACGAGTTTGAAATGATTTCTTACCCGGAAATTTAAAATCCCTTTTCGTTCTTATTTTAATTGTAAAGATATCCTTGATGCAGGAGCAAGTATAGGAGATCGTATATATACTATCGATCCAGATGGAGAAACCTGAGCAGCTCCATATGATGTATACTGTGACATGACCACCGATGGAGGAGGATGGACGAGAGTTTGAGATAATCATGTTGTAAATGGGAATTTTTCTTCGTGAACTGGTATCGTAAATGCCTATGAAAATGCAGCAGATACAAATGATATCGTAGCTCTTGCTACTCCAGTAGATGGAAATACGTTCGCCTTACATCAAACAGGAAATTATTCTTCGTATTACAAGGTATGATTTACAAATCCTTCTGTTTTAAAACCATGATATGAAGTTCGTATGAGTCTGTGGAGATCTGATTACGGCTCAGGAGTAGTAGCTTCGTCAAATGATACTAAAATTCTTGCAGGAAAGACAAATTATTGGACTCTCTGAACTTGTACGACAGATCCTGATGCTACAAATTGTAGGTTTTCATACTTTAATAAAAAAATGAATAACTCTGCAAATTTTGGAACAGGAGGGCTTCTTACTGATATTCCTATTTCTGTAACCCCTTCAGTAGCTACAGTGACAACGGGATATCTGAATGGGGGAATTCTCTTTGATGGGTATCTTCCACAAGGACAAGCTCGAAGTAGTAGCTTAGGAACGATACAACCATATAATACTTCTGAAATTACAGCAATTACTGATTGGGTGGAAGCAGGAGGTTTTTTACTTTCAACCAATGATGAAGCAAACTGGGATCCTATTTGAGAATATTATGGAATGCCGAGTGGAGCACTTTGGGCAAATGTAAGTTCAACTTGGCAAATAGCAAATATTGATCATCCTTTGGTGAATGGAAGTCTTTGACTTGGAGTAGATCTTCGAGGAAAAACTCTTATAGGAGAACAATCTTATAGTGCATTGGTCGGGACAGTTCTTCCAGATGATATTGTTCTTGCACGAGATAAATTTGCTCCATATCTCCCAACAGTTATTTTGAGAAAACAAGGAAAATGACAAATTATTATCACGAGTGATGAATGAATTTTTCGTAATATGAGTTCTGGAAATACCTTTCTTCCAGGAGATAATGAAGATGCTTTTGCAGCTGCGATTATGGCATATGCGATAGAAACAGCAGCAGGGATAAATCCACATGAAGGATATGTATTTCATAATAGGATATACTATAATGATGGAACTTTTTCAACCAATGGAGAAGATAAAATCCTTCAAACAAAACTTATTAATGGGAAAGTGTGGACTCTCGAACAAACACGACATAAGATATATAAAACTCCAGAGAGTTTTGACTGGTATATATGACTGGATGCCAATAATAATAAAGATTTGTATTACACCTGAGTCCGTTTAGAATTATTTTATCGCTAAACTAAAAATCCAGCAGAAGTGCTGGATTTTTAGTTTAGTAGTTCATTTCTACTTCAGTAGATATCTGGTAAATGATATAATCTTTTTCATTAAACTTTTTTTCTCCTAGTTTTTTGAGAAGTACAGGAATAAAATCTTCTCCTGTAATGAGTTTTGCAGACATATTTGGAAGGATGACTACAAGCTTTTCATAATCACGTTTGATGACGATGACTCCAAAACTCAGAGGATCAAGAAGTTTCATTTCGGCTTCAGAAATCATTTTTCTTTCAGAAATTTTATCACAACGATATTTGATATTTTGAGCTTCATCCAGAGTAAGAGGAGGAAATCTCTTGTCTCCTATAAGTGCTTCTAAAGTATTTGTATAGATTTCTTGAGCGAGAGAAGCTTGTATTTCTTTGATATTTCCAGCTGATCCACGAATTTCTCCATTGAGAGAAAGGGTTACAAAACAACAAGCTTTTTCTTCCAGAAGTTGTTTATTATTGATGATTAATTCTTCAAATTTTGGTTCACGCATCTTACTGAAATAAAATTCTAGGACTTGCTGTACTATTTCTTTCATAAATATATAAAAAGTTATAAAGTATTTTTTTGTATTTCTTCTCGGAGTTCTTCAGCTTCTTTTCTCTCTATTTGAGAAAAAATATCTCCTAATTGATCCATATTCGTAAAACTGTAATATTGATAATATAACATCTCACAGATACCTTTGAAAAATATAAGTGAAGATTGTATAAGAGGAAGGAGAAGCAAAAGAGAAATAAGCTTTGCATAGCCACTTTCAAGAGATGTGAATAATAAAAGTCCAATGAGAGTTGTGAAAAAAAGAGCGATGAAACTTCCATAAAAGCTCAGGAGTATGCTTCGATAGTTATTGAGTATTTCGAGAAGAAGGGAGCTTCCGAAAGAGAGTATGAGACAATGTATGATAAAAACGAGCATAATATTATCATAGTTGATCATTCCAGTGTATATATAAACAGGAGTGATACATATGTAGGTGAGTATCCCAAAAAATGCAAGTTGGAGAGAGATAACAGAGCTTTTTTTATAACGTTCAGCATCTATCATATGCAGAAGTTTTGCACACAAAAAAATGGTGATCATCGTGGCAAAAAAAGTAATGAATGAAAGCACAAAGGGAAACATCGGATTTCTATTATTTCCGAGAGAAGCTTGAGAAAAAGTTCCAGGAATATCTATGATACTCGAAGTCATAAAAACGATAAGTAAGATGAGGAGACTTCCTACAAATCCAGCGATGAGAGCTCAAAATGTATTCATACCAACATCTTGAAAGCTTATTTTTCTTGGTCCAAAAGCCATATTTTTTGAGGTTTAAGAATATTTCCAATAGGAGTACAGAAGCAGACAGGCTCATAGTGAGATAGAGCTATCTGCGAGATTAAACACCGCAAAATGAGAAACAGAAATCATATCAGTGACATAAGAACGAAAGAGTCTTTCCCATGCATTTCCAAGAGCTCCAGCGATGATAAGCGCATAGGAGATATCTAAAATCTTAGATTTTTTCTTTCTTTCTTGTGTTCCATAATACCAAAATATTCAAAAAATCAAAATAAGAGTCAGTATTTTTAGCGCAAGACCCGTCAGAGGAAAAGAGAAAGCTATTCCAGGGTTTTGAACATACACAAGAGAGAGGATTCCAGGAATAATTTCCCGTTCGCTTGAAAAATATAGAGGAGTGATATATTTTGAAAAAGCATCGAGTGAAACGAGGCATCCTATAAAAATAAAAAGAAAAAAATAACTCATAGGAACATCATAAAAGAAGATATAAATAAAAGAAAAACTTTAAAAGCTTCAGCAATAATGGAGATTTATTTTCGAAGAAAACGCGTCTCTAAAAGACTTTCCATACTTCTATTTTTTACTCGAACGATTCCTGCAAGGATATTTTTTCGAAAGATTTGTATATATCCATCTTTCAGAGAAATATCTACTGCCTCCCCTTTCAGAAGGAGGTGAAGTGATGAATCAGAGATCTCAAAAGTATTTTTCTCAAATTTTCAAAAATGTACTCCGAGATAAAAGTTTGGAGTAAATGTTCCAGACTCAAAACTCCCTATTTTTACTCCACATTTATACAGGAAAAAATTTTCCCAGAAAAAGTCTATATTTTTCTCGGTATAGTATATCTCGTTTCGGTAGGTATAAAACTTTCCTGTGAGTTCGAGTTCAAAGCTTTCTTTGAGAAAGCGTAGTATTTCTTTTTCGTCCGTTGGAGAAACCTTTTCAAATCCTTGCGTATGTTTCTGGAGTTTTTTGTTTTTATCTTCAGTCAATTGCAAAGAAGCTGTTTTTTGAAGTTTTGCCACAAAAAATCATCCAGTTCCGGTGACATGAGGCCAGGCACGAATGAAAGAATCGTCTATCTTTATACTATCTGCGTATTTTTTCACAAGATGTTCTATAATCTCTTCGTTTTCGAGACGATTGAGGGTACAGGTCGAGTAGACGAGTTCTCATCCTACTTTGAGAGCTACAAAAGCAGATTCGAGGAGTTGAGCTTGAAGTTTTGCGATACGTTTAATATTTTTTATATTCCAAAACTTGAGTGCATCATCCGTTTTATAGGCTGTTCCTTCACCACTACAGGGAGCATCGAGAAGAACTTTATCAAAAGTTTCAGGATAGTTCGAAAAATATCGTCCATCATAGTTCGTAACAAATACATTTTTTGCTCCAAGTCGATCAGTGTTTTCATGAAGTTGTCGCATACGAGTTTTGTCTATCTCATTTGCGATGATGATAGAATTGGGATAATATTCAGCAAGTTGTGTTGTTTTTCCTCCAGGACTTGCAGACATATCGAGTATCGTATACGCTGTCTCATCTCTCCTATCTCCAGAAAGATAGTAGGGAGAGCTCGAAGCAGCGAGTTCTTGGACGTAAAAGTATCCTGCGATGTGTTCAAGTGTATGTCCCAGAGCCGTCGTTGTATCTGCACGATCGACATAAAACATATTTTCTCCTAGGGAAGTCGGAGTCAGAGTCCAGCCATTTTTTTCAACGTGGGATGTAAAATCTTTTATCGAAATTTTATTGGTATTGATACGCAGTGTTTTTTTGAGGGGTTTTGAAAGAGCACAAGAAAACTCCTGCATCTGTGCAGGAGTCATAGCAAAGGTTTCTTGGATATAGTTCAGGAAATCTTGTTTCATATTTTTATTTTCGGAAGCTTTCGAGAATTTCTCGTGCTATATCTCTTCCTCCCATTCCAAAGGCAAGTCCAAAAGATATAGTGATAGTGGTGATAAACCCGAGAAAGAGAGCATTGATAATAAACTCATCTACGATTTTGATGTAGTTGAGCATAATCATCAATGTGAAAAACATAATAATGATTTTTGCTCCCATTGCAATAATCGAACTTGTTTTTTGTTTGGTGAGTTCGAGAGCTTGGTAGATGATATCATGTACTGAGTTTGCAAAACGAATTCCAAAAAAACCGATGAGGATACCAACAAAGAGACTTGGGAGATATGCGAGCAGGTCTTGCATAAACTTTTCTACTTCTGTTACTCCGAGTATCACCACAGACCAGCGAAAAAAGAGAAGAAATACGTAGTAGGAAAATGCTTTTGCCGTAATCCTATCATAACGAATCTTATTTTGTATTCTCACAGGAATATTTTTTTCTGGTTTTGTATTTGTAGGAGTTGTTTTATCTACGATATTTGTGGTATGTTCCTCTACTCCATCCCAAATCTTATCAATGATATCTATGATATGAAACTTCTTGAAAATATACATCGTAAGCTTGTATATTGCATAAGAAATCACAGTTCCTATAATCATCAGACATACGACAGCTATCACTTTTGGTCCGAGTATTTCTATCTTGTCAAAATACTCTTTCATAAAATCTTGGAAGATACTGAAGATAAAATCAAAGCTCATAACGAAAAAAGAAGAAGATAATATATTTTTATAATAGCATATATTCCCAAGAAAAGCAAAAAATAAATTTGACAGTTTTGGCTTAAATTCATATACTCCTCGAGCACATTTCTCCTATACTTGCGAGGGTAACATAAAAGAGTGAGTGTACTAAGGCTTCAACCCTTGGGTGTGCCAGTTCAAACCTGGTCCCTCGCTCCATGAAAGATTTAAAAATCTCTAGAAATAGAGATTTTTTTGTATAGATTTTTATTATAAAAGAGTTCAGAGTTTCTCTTTGATATTTTTTTGAAGTTTTTTGGTAAATTGGAATAGTTCAAGCATTTCATTATCTGTGAGTTCTTTCGTTATCTTTATATCTTCTATAATTCTTTGTAGATGAATATCATTTCTTATATGTTGTATATTTTCTATTCCATCTTCAATCTCTTTTGGAAAGATAGTGAGTTTTTTTATGAGCCCTACTATATTTCAAAGATTCCATTTCCCATCTATTTTTCCTTTTATTTCTTTCTTTTTACAGAAAAATATTTCCTCTTCTCAAAAAGATACAGAGAGTTCTTTTGTGATTTTAACAGGAGAATATTCTTTTTTAATAGTGTGATTTTTTATAATATTCTTCTCAAAATCGCTTCCGTGATTTTCTATTTCTATCAAAAGATAGAGTAAAAGTCATTCAAGAATAGATGCGGAGTGAATAATTGTATCCCGATTGATAAGCAGTCGAGTTTCTGATGTGAGAGATATCCTTTCTATACTTAATAAAAACTCTATGTATCATAGAGTTTCCATAAATCTTTCTCGTAGAGGTACATGATGTACAAAATCAAAACTATTCATTTATCCGATTTGTTTCAGGGCATCTATAAGTTTTTTTTGCATTTCAGGACTTCTAGGTCCGAAGTTTTCACGCACAAACTTTTTATAGGTTTGTACTTGTTTTTCTCCTTTTGTCATTTTCTTTTTCATATACTATTAAAAATAATAATAGCACAGAAATTATATAAAAAAATACAAAAATACCAACTTTTTATACCTTTTTCTCAAAAAATCTCTTTTCAAACCCTCATTTTTTCATATAGTTTGAGAGCCGAAATATTTTACAAAATCCTACATTTTTAGAGAAAATTTAACCTTAATAAAGGACAACTAAGTTGTCACCTTTTTTGAGGTTAAACTCTAAAATGTAAGATGTTTCGGCAAAATTCATCAAAAGACTCTTAGTTGTCCTTTTTTGATTTTTGCTGAAACCTTTTTTAAACACGTTTATTTTGGCTTTTACTTATGTAAGAGCTTTTTATATGAATTATTCCCAAGAAGAGTTGCTGAAAGAGATTCAAAAACTTCAATCAGAACTTAAAAAACTCAAAAAATCAAAACGTTATGGACTCGTCTGGGAAGATAAACCTGAGGATGTCGTTGAACGATGTAGGTCAGAACTTCCACTCCTGAAAGAAGTCATTTCACGACGAATCAGTAAAACAGATGAGGACTTGCATCATATCCTTATAGAAGGAGATAATTTCCCTGCACTTTCGACGCTCGCTTATACGCATGCGGGGAAGATAGACGTGATATATATTGATCCTCCATATAATACGGGAAATCAAGATTTTATGTATAATGATAGGTATATTGATAAAGAGGATTCTTTTCGCCATAGTGTATGGCTGAGCTTTATGGAAAAAAGACTTAAAATTGCGAAAAAACTTCTTAAAGAAGAGGGAGTGATTTTTATAAGTATTGATGATAATGAACAAGCTCAATTAAAAATACTCTGTGATGAAATATTTTGAATAAACCATATTTCTACAATAATATGGCAAAAAAAGTATGCAGCAAGTAATGACAATAAAGGAATATCTAGTGTTCACGAATATATTCTTTGTTATGCAAAAAATAGTAAAATATGGTCTCCTTTTTTACTTGCAAGACCAAAAGAACTAGATGAAAAATATAATAATCCTGATAATGATTCTCGATGAGTTTGGAATTCTACAAACTTATCTGTAAAAACTTTTTCACAAACAAATCATTATGAAATTATATGACCTACAGGCTTAGTATTTTTACCTCCACCAAGTAGGTGCTGGGTAGTATCAAAAGAGAAATATAAATCTTTACTAGACGATAATAGAATATGGTTTTGAGGTCAATGAACATCAAGACCTTATATAAAAACTTTTTTGAGTGAAGTGCAACAGTGAATAGTTCCAACATCACTTTGGTTACATTGAGATGCGGGACATAATATTTGAGCAAAAACTGAGATTAGAAATATTTTTCAGTGAGAAACAAAATTATTTGATACTCCTAAACCAACAAAATTACTCAATAGAATACTTAAAATCTCTGCAAAAAAAGACTCAATTATCCTCGACTTTTTTGCAGGCTCTGGAACGACATGACACGCAGTTTTGGAATTAAATAAGGAGGATTGAGGACAAAGACAATTCATTCTGTGCACGAATAATGAGAATAAAATTGCCGAGGAAGTTACCTATCCGAGAATCCGAAATGTGATAGATGGATACAGCGATGTAGAGGGAATCCCTGCAAATCTAAGATACTATAAAACCGAGTTTATTGGAGTTGAAAAATCTCTCGATGACTTGCGATATAAATTCATAGGACTCTGTGATGAACTCTTGTGTATCAAAGAAAATACTTTTGAAGAAGTAAAACTCAAACAGAGTAGCGATGCACTGAAACTCTTTACAAACTCAGGGAAATCTCTGGTGATACTCTATGATATTCACCATTTTGATGCCTGCGTAAAACTTCTGAGAACTTTAGAAAATCCCACGAAAGTTTATATATTTTCCCTCTCAAAAGAGATATATGAAGAAGCACTCTCAGGAATCTGAAAAGATATAGAGATAGCCAATATCCCTGATGATATCTTACAAACCTATAAAAAAATATTTCACTTCTAAAATGTAGCCTCATTTCTCCCTTTGGGAGAAAATTGTATGAGGGCTTATTTCTTAAAATTTATGCATGCTTCTCAAAAATTATCAAAAAACAGCAGTGAAAGAACTCCTCACAGCAAGTATCAAAGAACTTGGAAAGTGAAAAAGAAGTTCTCTCGTGTTTAAAGCTCCGACAGGAAGTGGAAAAACCATTATGATGCAATCTTTGCTTGCTGACCTTTCGAATACTCCTATGAGCGAAGAACTGTGTTTTGTATGGATATCAGTCAATGACCTTTCGAGACAATCAAAAGCAAGCTTTGAAAAAAATCTTGAAGGGACCCATCTTATATTTTCAGAGATGAAAGATGTGCAAGATAAAGAGTTGCGACAACACGAAATACTCTTTATAAACTGGGAATCGATACGAAGTATTTCCCGAGAGACAGGAGAGTGGAAAGTGCTTGCGATGAAAGACAATGAACGAGATGAAAATCTCCCAACTTATCTCGAAAATACCCATGAAGCAGGAAGAAAAGTTGTTTTGATTATCGATGAGAGTCAAAAGTCGCTTGGAACTACAAAAGCTCAAGAACTTATCGAAAACTATCTTAAACCCTCACTTCAGATAGAAGTTTCAGCAACTCCTCTCAATACAGACTATGCTCAAAAGATAGAAGTAGCGATTGAAGATGTTATTGCTCAATGAATGATAAAAAAAGAGATTTTGGTGAATGAGAAACTCAAGGAACTTAACCCTTGAGACCTTGAGACAGACAGACTTATATTAGAGCTTGCTTTGAGAAAACAGCAGGAACTTCGAGAACTTTATATATCAGAATGAAGTGAGGTAAAACCTCTTTTACTTATACAACTTCCAAGTGAGTCACTTAAGACCTCAGAGCTTGATATCACGAAACAAAAAAGAGTTGAGGATATCTTGCGTTCAGGGTATGATATCAGCTATGAAAATCAAAAACTTGCCGTATGGCTCTCAGAAGATAAAAACAATAAGGACTTCGTAGATATCTCAAACTCTCCTGTAGAAGTTTTGATATTTAAACAGGCTATTGCGACTGGATGGGATTGTCCTCGTGCTCAAATCCTCGTGATGTTTCGAGAGATCAAATCTTTTATTTTTGAGATACAAACGGTAGGTCGTATATTACGTATGCCTGAGCAACATCATTATACTCATGAATGACTCAACAAAGCCTATGTATATACCAACCTTCCAAAGGCAGAGATTGGTATTGGGCAGACCGCAAAAAATCTCATTAAAAATCTTGTATGAATTCGCAGAGATGATATCTATCAAAGTTTTTCTCTTGAAAGTTTTTATAAAAAAAGAAGTGATTACAAAGATTTATGACAAAGTTTTTATCGAGTACTCTCTGAAACTTTTGTACAAAAAGTATGAGGAGAACATCGAGAAATGGCTCAAGATATCAACTATAAAAAACTTGCAAGTTATCAAAAATTTGAGATAGAACATCTCGATATGACAAGTTCTGTGCTTTCAGATGGAAAGATTCTCGTGGATATAGATCATCATACAGGAGAGAGAATTCTTGCAGAAAGTGAGATAGTGAGTTGTACCGAAGAAGAACTCATAAAACTTACTTTCGATGATTTTGCTCGAAATCAAGTCGGTCCTCAGTTTACCAATATCGCTCGTTCGTATTCTACGGTGATAGAGGGATTATATTACACCCTAGATTATTATTTTTTTGGAAAATGATACAGACGAAGTTTCTATCAGAAATTGATTCTTAAAAATATAGATTTTTTTACTAATCTTCTCAATGATGCGAAAGATATCTATAAACCTCTTCGAGAGCTGGAAGTACTTCACCGAAAACATGAAGCAGAAGAGCACTATCTTTGGAATATCCCAACAGCTCAAAGTTTTACAGAGCGAGCAATCATAAAAGACTATATAAAAAATATACTTTTCCCTTGCTATGTTGCTTCTGATTCGGAGCGAGAAATATGGTTTATAGAAGAGTATCTTGAAACTTCTCCTGAAGTCGTATTTTGGTATAAAAACAGTGATAATTCCAAAGAGTTCTTTGCCATGCCATATACGGATAAAAACGGAGATATACGAAGTTTCTACCCAGACTTTATCGTGCAGTATAAAAATGGAGTGATTGGTATTTTTGATCCAAAATATGGATTTACTCTTGATGAGTGATTCCAAAAAGCGATAGGACTCGAAAAATATATTTCCGAGCAGAATAAAAAAGGAAAAAAACTTATATGAGGACTCATAGAAATAAACCAAGTATCAGGAACACAGACCGTAACAATGCTTATCAATACAAAGTGAAACTATAGCCTTGAACATAGACAAGATTTTCAAGCATTCTCAGATAGCTATATTTTGGACTATGACTTTTCAGAAACTCAAAATTTTTCAGAAGAGTACCTTAAACAACTCGAACGAGAAAATGAATGACGAAAAGTACTTTTAGAACAAAAGCAAAAAGAGTATGAAAACTTTATAATGCAAGAAAAGCAATCATGAGACTTTGACTATCTCAAACGTGAAGAGTTACTCAGAGAGATAGAGGAGTTGAAGTAATACGCGATGTTTTCAAAAGCTTTCTTTTATAAGGGAGTTTTTTATATAATTATTTGATTTTAAAGTATATTTATATATAAAGTCAATATACTATATTTTTTAAGGAAAATATGTCAGAATATACACCTCCTTGTGAAATCTATGATGAAGATTTTGAGTTTTCTGCTAAAATTATAGAAGACGATGATGAGACATGAGAAGTAGGAATAGAAACACAGATGAATACGAGATGTGAAAGCTGTTTTTTACTTGAGCAATGCCTCGCAAATTTTTATGCAATAATGGAGAATTGATTTGAACTTCAAGAAGAGGGGCTTCCTAAAAAAGCTTGTAACTAAATTATTGCTTAAAAATGGATATTATTTCCTTACTCTAAACTAAAATGAATGATATTATTATTTCAGGAGAAAATCCTGAAGGTACTGAAGGTACTGAAACAACTATCATTTTCCCTAGAACTATAAGTCCTGGTTGATGAATACAAGAAACAAGGTTAACATTTAATAGTGCTTTAATTTGAGTTTTTACTGCTAATAAAGCTGATTGATGAGAGTTGAAAGGGAATAATGGGAATGATTTTTCTAAGTTAGTATGAGATGAGAGTATTACGGGGATAAAGAGTGTTATTGTAAATGGAAGAGAATTAGTAGAACCAGGTTTTAAAAATATCTTATATGCAATTTTAGAAGATACTAGTTCTCGAATTTGAACAGTGATAGTTCACGATGAATAAAAAGAGTGATACAATTATGAATTGAGTCCTCACTTCCTCGATCAATTCACTCCAATACAATTTTTAAAACCTCTAGAAATAGAGATTTTTTGTTTGTAAAAATACTAAAGAGATACTATTTTAGTAGCTTTGAACTCACTGATAGATTGAATAAAATATATTTATCAATACACTTTTGAGTAAGCTCTCAATTTTAAGAAATACATATTTCCTTTATGCCCTCTTTTTATAAACCCTGCACGATATGCCTCTGACGTTGAAAAATAGCAACTATTTCGAAGCGAGCTCGTAATCGTCATACAAAGAGTTTGAAGTTCTTCGAGCAAGGACAGGTCGGAGTGATGAGACCAAAAGCACTCGTTCCTCATATAGATATATGTTGAGACTGTAGTGGTTCTGGTTTAGTACATTCAGAGGATTTCCCTTGAGCGGATACAAGCAGTTATCCAAAAATTGCGATTATTGGTGGTGGAATAGGAGGAATGGCTCTTGCAGTTGCTTGTATTCATAGGGAAATTCCTTACACACTCTATGAACGAGACGAGAATTTTAATGCGCGTTCTCAAGGATATGGATTGACTCTTCAACAGGCAAGCAAAGCTATCGAATGACTCGGGATTTTTGATCTTGAAAATGTCATCACTTCAACGAGGCATGTGGTACATGATACCGCAGGGAAAATCATCGGAGAATGGGGAAGAAAAAGATTATGAATCGTAGATATTGATAAACCAACGAAGCGAAGAAATGTGCATATTTCAAGACAGGCATTACGCTGCGAGCTATTGTCACAATTACATGATGAAAAAAACATCGCATGGGGATATCGTTTGAAAAATATCTCTCAAAAACTAAACTTCCCGATTTAACTGGAGTTTGAAGTAAGAGGGAAAAAAGAATTCGCTCAGGCTGATTTAGTAGTCGGAGCAGATGGGATACGGAGTTGTGTCCGTGCTGTATGTATAGGAGCAGATAAATATCCCCTTCATTATTTGGGGTGTATCGTGATACTGGGGATTTGTTCTCTTGATGTATTGGGTGAGACACAGAGTCCACTTCTCGATGGAAAAACAGTGTTTCAGACCGTGAACGGACATGAGAGAATATATATGATGCCCTATGATGCAAGTGCTATTATGTGGCAGCTGAGCTTTCCAATGTCTGAAGAAGATGCAAAGATATTAAGTAAGAATGGTCCTGTTGCCTTGAAGCAAGAAGCAATAGAGAGACTTTGAGATTGGCATGCCCCGATTCCTAAAATACTCGCTGCAACGGATACTTCTCGGATTACAGGATATCCTGTCTATGATAGAGAGATACTTGAGCCAGAACTCTTGAAGCAGATGTGAAATATCACCCTCATCTGAGATGCGATGCACCCGATGAGTCCATTTAAAGGACAAGGGGCAAATCAAGCACTTTTAGATGCTTTAGAACTCGCACGAGATATTTATACAAAGTGTGGTCCTAACTCCGAGTGGAGAGAAAAATGACTCCGAGAAACTCTCCTTGAGGATTTTGAAAAGCATATGTTAGATCGAAGTGTTTCTAAGGTTCAAGATTCTGCAAAACAAGTAGAATTATTACATTCCGATGCAGTATTACATGATGGGAATATGCCAAGAGGTCGAGGGATATGAGGTGTGAAAATAGAGTAAAAAAATATCGCTCAAAATAAAATAAAAAATCATAAAATGAGCTGCTTGATATTTTTCCGAGAACGTATATAATAGAAGTATTATTTTTTTATTTTTTTATATGAGCACTATCACGATTGATAATCCGAATATCACCCAAAAATATACAAATAGCGAACTCAAAATAAAGTTTTTACACTTTCTCGAATCAGAACTTTCAGAAAATACGGTAAATCTCTATGAAATCTCGGTAGAAAATCTCTCTGAAAAGTCAGCAAAACGCTTTGAAAACAGAGACCAACTAGCATATAGCGACTATTAAGATGAAGATAGACCGAGTAATCATAGCAGATGATTTGATAGTATATCTTGAAAAACGGAAACTTTCGGAGCAGTATAAAAAAGCAAAGACATATATTCTTGCAGGAAATTTTCGTTAAGTTTCTTTGAAGCTCAGAGAGCCTAAGAAACTCTGAGTGTATTATTTTCGTATCAATCAGCAATACAGAGCTTTGTGCTATATCGAGTGAAATATCTTAAAGATATTTGATATCGATAATCATCAAAAATAATCTTTCAGAAAAGAATTTATAAAATTTCCTTGCCAAACATAAAAAAACTCGGAAAATAATTTGACAAATACCACTGATATAGTAATATGTTTTTGTTATTTATTTTTTTAGTATAAAAAGTATGGCAAATTTTGGAAAATTAGGAGAAAAAATGAAAGGAGTAGTCCTTGCTTCAGGATTAGCTTTTGCTCCTATGACAGCAGCTACAGCTCAAGAAGTACAAAGTATAGTATCTCAAAATACTTTTACTTCTCTACAACAAGCAAACCGAGCAGCGCAATCTGCAGGTATGATAGTTGCATGAGCCTATAACGGAGAAGTTCGAATCGTTTCAGCAGAGCTTGCAAGCCTTCTTGATGCACAAGGATTTTGACTCGGACAAGATGGAATACTCTATGGATTTGAAGATGGAGCAATCTTTGAAGGATTTAACTTCGCCCAAGGAGTAGACTTTCTTGAAAATAATTCAAAAAAAGTAAAGATTGAAGCAGAACGGTCAGATAATGATAAAGAAGATGTAGAAGAACCAGAAGATCCAGATGATGGAGGAGGATGTGGAAATCCAGCAGGATGTGAAGGATAATACAAAAAGAAACCCTTAGGGTTTCTTTTTGTATATGCGTACATAGTTTATAATTCCATTCCATTGATAAATTTTATCAGAACGACTTCAGACATACATTGAACTTATATTATTTGGGATTCATGGAAAAGTACTTTTATGTATGAGAACTTTTTGATATCATATATTATTTAATCAAATAGAGGATATAGTTCCATATATAGCAGTAGAAAGTTCTTGTTGATATGAATAGTAATTATTTCAAAACCATAATCGAAATCAATTATTAGGTCATGGAATTGAGAATAAATTATAGGGATTTAAAGGGATAGGTACTCTTGCTAAATCTTTACCCTGCACACTCATTTCTATAGCCCAATCCGTTCAGAGAGCAAGTGGAGAAAGGTCATAGGGAAGATAGTCGGGGTCTGTAACATTGTCAACAATAATACCACTTTCTCCATCATAAGTCAGCCAACTTTTTAACTTATTAAAAGTGGTTAAAATTTTACCTACATCATATCCATACATATCTCCTATCATGCTTGTACTTGACCAAGCACAATTTCCTGTGGTATCACAAGTAGTTAGGTTTATACCAGCACTTCAAGGTCTTGGAATGATTGCTCCTGTAACTGTTTTAAGGTCGATATCTCCAGGAGTATTATACTCTGCACTTGCCATAAGACTGTAACATTGACCTTCCACGAGTATTCCATCACAGTCTTTTTTCAAGATATTAACTTTGAGACCAACTGCGGTTTCGGTGTTTATAGTATCGGGATGAGTAAGTTTTGCTGAAACAGTGAGAGCTTGGTCTCCAGTATTATAACTTGGACGAGTAACTGTTCCGTTTGAAGCTACATAAGACAATCCATTTTGCCAAGTAACTTTGACTCCTAGGGGAAGTGTAGGATAGGATAATACATCATTTACATCTTTTTGAGAAGAAAAATAGCTTTCAAAATTTGTTTTTGCGAGGAGTAAGTTTACATTTGCTAGTTCTTCAAGTGTTTGAGATTTTCTTTTAATAGAAATAGAATATGTTTTATTGAGTGATGTGAGGGAAATAGGGTGAAGTAATTTTGCTATTACTGTCGTAGGTAAGTATTCATTTATAGGGGACTCAATAAAATTGGGTCTATTTGTCGTGCCGTCACTATTCACTCTGGTACTTGCACTCCAAGTGATTATTGGAGTAATTCCTCCATTTTTTGAGAAATCAGGAAGCGTAATAACGTCAGTAAACATTCCATAGGTAGGAGCATTTTGTAAGTATTCTGTAAGGATATTTTGCGCTATTTTCAGCTGATCTGTATCACTGAGTTCTTTTGCAACAACCGTGAGTCAAAAATCTTTTGTAGTAGTGAGTGTTCAAAGCTTCAAAGTAGAAGTAAGGATAACAGAGGTATCTTTATCTTGTATTTGTACAAAACCAGTTCCAGAAATAACGTTTGTGTTTTCACTTTTCCACTTTATAGTAACTCCTGATAGGGAAGTAGGAAGTAAGATATTTTTTGTAACGATACTACTTCATCCATTGATACTGAGATTTTTCTTTACTTCTTCAAGAAGTTTTGCGTCATTTTGTGCTTGGACAAGAGGAA
>JAYTJZ010000098.1:0-7334 GCA_043730605.1 Candidatus Altimarinota bacterium | reverse complement strand
GATACTTGCAGGACTTTTTATGATATTTTGGTGAGTTCTCTATCCATTTTGAGGATTAGAACTTCTGTTTTGAGTCGCAACTGCACCAACTTGAACGATTGCTCCTTAGATATTTTAAACATACCTCTCTTTTTTCTCTTTATATACTCTATTTTTCTAAACTTTTCTTTTTCTATGAAACATTTTTTTTGATTCTTCTTAGTTTTGCTTTTCTGATCTTTCCTTATTTCTTCCTCTACTTTTGCAGAAGGGACGAGTCTTACTCGTGAAGACACTTTTATATTTTTTGCTTCAGAGCAAACTCAAGTCCCTGAAAGCTTTCAGTATATACAGCTCTCATATCGAGATATTAAGAAAGCATCTCCTCTTGAAGATGCTCTCCAAAAACTTGTATATGTAAATGCTATCAAAAATACTCCGAGCTTTATTTACCCAACAAAAAACATAAGTATTTTTGAACTGGAAGCTCTCGCAACTCAGATTTTAAAACTTGATTTTAGCCAAAGTGGATCTTCTCTTTGAGAAAATAAAACTCAAAATGCAAGTATTCAAAATCTAGAACAGATACAAGCTCTTATAACTACAAAAAAAGTACCTCAAAAAATAAGTATTAGTATAAATGGTTCTTCTCTCGGAGCTTGAGAAAATGATACCTTTTGAAAAAAAGGAAAAATCCTGTATGACGTCTATGAAACTTTAAAAGAAGGACACTATGATAGAGAAACTCTCTCTGACGATACGCTTATCGAAGGAGCTATATCAGGACTTGCAAATGGGGTAGGAGATACCTATACTACTTACTTTCCTCCTGTAGAGAGTGAAGACTTTTTTGAATCACTCGATGGAGAATATGAAGGAATCTGAGCCTATGTTGAAATGCCTTCTCCGGGAATTCTTATGGTTATTTCCCCTATAGTATGATCTCCTGCAGAAACAGCAGGAGTAAAATGAGGGGATAGAGTCACTCATATAGATGGAAAACAAATCACTGAAAAAAATAGTCTCAAAGAAGTGGTAACTTGGATCAAGGGAACAGCTGGAACAAAAGTAGAACTTACTATTGTTCGTACAGGAAATACGAGTCCGCGTATCATCACGGTAGAACGTGCAAAAATAGTAATAAAAGATGTTGAGTATAAAAAACTCGATAATGCTACTTTTTATATCCAGATAAAAAACTTCTGAGATCATGCGAAATCTGGTTTTGAGGAAGCGCTTACAACCCTTAAAGAAGATTCTCGAGTGAAAAAAGTAATCATTGATGTACGAAACAATCCAGGATGATACCTCGATGAAGTCTCAAATATGCTCAGTTATTTTGTGCCAGCAGGAGAAGCAACTGCTATAGTAAGTTCTGGAAAAATAGATAGTACCTATAACTCTCTTGGATATACTCTCATCGATGCATCAAAATACAAATTTGTATTACTTCAAAATAAAGGAAGTGCTTCAGCTTCAGAAATAATGGTTGGGACGCTGAAAGATTATTTTCCAGAAGCTACTATTATAGGAGAGCAAAGCTACGGAAAAGGATCAGTACAAAGTCTCAAAAACTATTATGATGGATCAACTCTCAAGTATACTTCAGCAAAATGGTTTACAGGAAAAACTAGAAACGGGATAGATAAAGTAGGGATTACTCCAGATATCTTCCTTGAGTTTGATACAGAAGCATTTGAAAAATATAAAAGCGATAATCAACTCGAAAAAGCTCTTCAATACTAATATGACTCAAAAATATTTCATACAAACCTTTGGTTGCCAAATGAACCAGGCTGACAGTGAGAAAGTGCATATGATACTCCTCCAGTCTGGTTTTTTGCGTGCTATCGATATTCAAACAGCTGATTTGGTTATTTTTAATACTTGTAGTGTTCGTCAAAAAGGAGAAGATAGAGTATTTGGGATGCTTCATGAAATAGAAAAACTCAATGAATATCGTAAAAAAAATCCTATCATCGCTGGTATAACAGGATGTATGGTACGAAAAACAGGACTTGCAAAACGATATGCTATAAAAAAATATGCCTTTCTTCCTGAAAATAAGAAAACAGCTCAAAGAATAGAGCTTCTTTGAGAAAATATACACGGAATCATGAATCATGATGATGATCTTTTTAGAAGAACTCCTATCCTCGACTTTACCCTTCGTATCGAAGAAACAAAGTTTCTTCCCCTTATACTCACAGAAATATATGGGAAAAAGATAGGGCAAGAAGACAAATTTGATGACTATCTTAAACAAGTCCAACAACGAGAAAATCCTTTCTCTGCTTCTGTTATTATCCAAACGGGTTGCGATAACTACTGTAGCTTCTGTATCGTTCCTTTTACTCGTGGGGGAGAAATATCTCGTAGTCAGATCGACATAGTAGATGAATGCCGAAAAGCTGTACAGTCTGGAGCCAAAGAAATAACTCTGCTGGGACAAAATGTAAACTCCTACTGAAAACAAAAAAATCTCAAACTCTGGAATCAAGAAAAATCAAAATGGAATAACGAGCATAAAACTCTCAAGATAGGAGTTGATCTCGATGATACTCTTTTTGTCGTGATGGGAGAAGAGCTTCTCGAACAATATAATCAAAAATTTCATGATATCGTACATATGGATGATATCACGACATTTAATTGTGGTGGAATCGAAAATTTGATGAAGGAATACCATATTTTTGAAACGAGTAATGCTCGAGATCTTGAGATACATACAGGAGGAGAAGATGTACTCAAGAAACTTAAAAATGCTGGTCATAGTTTTTATGTTATAACTTCTCGAGAAATAGAGATGAGAGGAGATACGGAAAATATTTTGGAAAAATATTTCTGAAAAAATTTTTTCGAAGAAATTATTTTTATCAAAAAAACATGACACGATAATAAATATACAGCTGCAAATGAACTTGGGCTCGATATCGTCGTAGATGATGGACCTCATCATATTGCATCTTATAAAGAGCATTTTTCTGGAAAAATATGTATGTTTCATGCTCCTTGGAATCGACTCACTCACGAAGATAATAGGAAAGTATTTCGTATCCATGACTGGTATGAGTTTGAAAATCTTCTTCCAAAACTTTCCTTTACTTCTCCGTTTCGTGAACTTTTAGAAGAACTCAACATGATTGATGGACTTGATAGGATTCGTTTCACTTCGAGTAATCCTCATGATATGACTCGTGATATACTAGATTCCCATTTTGATTTCAAAAATACCTGTCATTATCTTCACTTCGCGCTCCAATCTGGAAGCAATGAAATGCTCAAACGAATGAATCGACGACATAGCTACGAAGATTTTAAAACTATGGTTCAATATCTTCGGGCAAAAGACCCTCTTTTTTCTATTTCAACCGATATCATCGTTGGTTTTTCTGGAGAAACAGAAGAAATGTTTCAGTCAACACTCCAAGCTCTCAAAGAGTGTGAATTTGATTATTGTTATATAGCACGTTACTCTGTGCGTCCAAATACATTGGCTGCAAAAGCATTACCTGACGATGTTCCTGAATCAATAAAAGCTCAAAGATGGCATAAACTCAATGAAGTTTTAGCTGAAATCGTGAAAAAGAGAAATACTCTTATGATCTGACGCACAGAAGAAGTTCTTGTATCAGGAATGAAAGATGAATATTTTTTTGGAAGAACGCGAAACTTTAAAGAAGTCTTTTTTATTGCAGATCAAAATAGTCTAAAAATAGGAGATATAGTACTGTTAGAAATCACAGAAATCGATAGATATATCCTCAAAGGAAAGCTCATAGACAAAAGTTAAAAATTAGCCTCTACTCATTTTCATCAAAACGCAATAAAAAAAATAATTTTCATATATGCTTATGAAGATTACTTTTATAATAAGCGAACTTTATTTTTTATCTTATTTTCCCTATGAGAGATCTTGAACCTCCGTCTTGGCAAGAAAGTCGAACGAACGTTTTACAAAACAAACAACTTACAAATATTATAGAAACCCCTCACGATACTTCAGTTTTCTTGATAGATCTTTCTTGTATTATACAGCAACATGCGTACTGGAAACAAGAACTTCCTTTTGTTACTCCCTATTATGCTATCAAATGTAATCCAAATCCGATTATTATAACACTTCTTCAGCAACTTGGAACAAATTTTGATTGTGCGAGCGAAGGAGAAATAGAAAAAGTCCTCGCGTGTGGAGCAAAGCCAAAGGAAATCATCTATGCAAATCCTATAAAATCTCCAAGCTTTATCGAGTATTCAAAAAAGATGGGAGTAAAAAAAATGACCTTTGATAGTGTTGAAGAACTCAAAAAAATAGCTTCTCTCTTTCCTGAAGCACAAGCTATAATGCGTATTGCTGTAGATGATTCTCAATCTATTTGTAAGTTTAACTCAAAGTTTGGAGCTTTTCCAGATCAAGTACAAGCTATTTTTGAGAAAGCTCTCGAACTCAAGATAGATATAGCTGGAGTATCTTTTCATGTGGGAAGTGGTTGTCGCGATCCACAGACTCATAAAAATGCTATCCTTTCAGCTCTTGCGACTATCAAACAGGGAAGAGACCACGGATTTTCTATGAAGATTCTTGATATCGGAGGAGGATATCCTGCTTCAAATCAATACATACATTTTTCAGAAATTACAAAATATATCAGAGAAGTACATGACGATGTACAAAAGAAAAATCCTGAACTTCAAGATATAGAGTGGATAGGAGAACCTGGTCGATATATGGTCGGAACTTCCCATACAATGATCTGTGAAATCATCGGGAAAAAAGAGTTTGATGGAAAAACTCGTATATTTCTTGGTGAAGGAGTCTACGGATCTCTTTCAGGAATATTATTTGACTATATGTCTCCTCTTTTTTCGATTTATAAAAAAGAACATCTTCCTCTGACGCATAAAGCAACTTTTTTTGGCCCTACCTGTGACTCTCTTGATACAATGGGAGAACTTGATATCCCAGAAGTACAGATAGGAGATAAAATGGTGTTTTATCATATTGGAGATTATTCTATCTGTTCTGCTTCTAACTTCAATGGTTTTGCATTTCCAAAAATGTATTACTATATAAGTAGAGAAAATGATAGAACTATTGTACAAAATCTCCCCGTAGAAATTCTCTAAAAAAATCCTATGCCTCAAATAATTGGACGACTTGAAGTATGAAAATTTAAGGAAAAACTAGACTCTTGAGATTATACTCTCATAGATACGAGAACATCTCAAGAACAAATTATTTTCTGAAAAATATCGAATACTCAGACACATATGGATGTCTATAAAACTGATACCCTAGAAAAGATACAAAAACTTCCCCGAGAAGGGAAGTTTCTTGTGTACTGCTATCATGGAAATAGAAGTCAACAAGTTTTGAGTCTTATGAAAGAACTTGGTTTTCAAGAAGTATATGATTTGATTGAAGGGATAGATATTTGGAATAAAACCTAAAATGAAAGAGGAGTCATTTTTACTCATAATCCTCATTCTGACATTTTCAATGCACGTTTATTTGTGTAATAAATATGATTTTTAAAATCTCCTCTATGAACAGCAATAAAACGAGATTTAAAGTATACTACGAGTCCTTCAAGTAAATACTTATCAATATTGGAAATCACATGTTTATTTCTTGTTAATCTTACTCCTTTAGGAATTGCATTTTCTGTATCTTTGAGTGCTCGGAAAAGTTCTTCTTTATATGGAAGAATTGAATCTCATTCTTTTTCATCTCGTAGAGAGTTTTCATAAAGAATATTTTCAAGATTCTCAAGAAACATTCTTGCTATTAATTCTAGATATTTATGATCTACATATCATTCCAATCGTATTCTTTCAGATATCTTTTTCATGTAGTTATATACCCCATGCATATTGAGACCTTCTTCATTTCGATTTTCTGCAAGAACAAACTTGATTTCCAGACTCAGATTTTCTATCTCTTTTCATTTTTCAAAAGGGGAAACGAGTTTTATATCCTGGACATCTCCACTTTCTGGTTTATCTCGTTTTTTTGTTCCTTTGAGTATCTTTGTTTTAAATTCATCTCGAATAATGAGTGAGTGAGTAATCTCATCTTGAGTAAACATTCCCTTATCATTTTTTATTTCAAAATCTGACCTTTTAAATACAAATCATGAAATATATTGCATCAAAGGGAGAATATGGTCTTTTGAATATACTTCAAAAGTCATACCATATAAGTCCGATGCTTTATCGATAGTAAAATATTTTGGGTCTCGTATCTCTTTTGATGTAGAAGAAGCATCTGATTTTATTCTTCGTTTTATTTTATAGGGGATTTTCATTATTTTTCCATTTCCCTCTTCTATAAACTCTGTTCCTCGAATTTCATCTTGATTAATTTTTTCTACTCGTAATGGCAGTAAGAGTTTTCATTCAATCACTCATTGTGTTTTTTCCTTCACCGTCTTCACTCTCATATTAAACTCAGAATATGAATTATAAATAGCTTGCGAAACTTTTGTGATAACACAATTGATAATTCCTCTTGAAGTTTTTGTTTTTCTTAAAAAGTTTAATACATCATCCGAAGAAAAGAAGATAGTCTCTTTTATTTTGCCTATTTCTTTGTCAGTATAAAAAAGTTCTTCTTTGAGATATTTTATAGCTTCTCAAAAAAGACGATTCAGCATATCAATAGAACTTTGTTCCGAAAGACTCACTCAAAGTACTGTTTCGACTTTCTTCAAAAGTTCTGTATCATTGAGATTTCAAATATTTGAAAGATCAAAAGCAGTTGGGATATCTTCTCCTGTAACATGTCCTCGAAGAACATCTCATTCTAGAGATGGGATATTCTTATCTAGCATTAGAGTAAAAATTAAAAAGTATTTCCAGTATATTACCCTACTTTTTTAGTATTTTCAACTTAAATATCTCTCTTCCTACTATTTGATCTGGACGTTTATAGAGAAGACTTCCAGCCCGTGTATGCTGAATCTCTGGATGATGCGGAAGAAGAGGAAGAGTTTTACAGTATTTTTTTATAAGTTCATAGATTTCAGAAAAGTAGATATATGTTCCTTTCATTTCCCAAAAAGGAAAACATATAACAAGAGTTCCTGTATAGTTTGCTCGCGAAAGCCCGTCAAAAAACTTCATATATATTTCAAGAAGTTTTTCTTTTTCTTCAGAAAGCTTTTTCTCAGTGACAGAGTATTTTTGGAATATTTGTCCAAGATATCACTCTGTTACCAAAGCATCTGATTTTTTCAGAAATGGGGAACTTGAAATTCCTTTTGCATCCAAAACTATAGTTTCTGTTGTTTTCACACTATTAGAAAAGTTTTTTCGAGTATAGTTCAAATTTTCTTTTGTTTTTTCTATATTTT
>JAYTJZ010000097.1:0-23945 GCA_043730605.1 Candidatus Altimarinota bacterium | reverse complement strand
TCCGGACTCTTCAGAGTCCGGACTTGAAAATAAATACTCTGATAATCTCATCCTCTATCGAACGAATGCTCAATCTCGCGGCATAGAAGAAGCCCTTCTCAAAAAAGCAATTCCCTATAAAGTGGTGGGAGGACTGAAATTTTATGATCGAAAAGAAGTCAAAGATATACTGTGTTATCTTCGTTGTATTCTCAATCCAAACGAACCTGTTGCCTTTACACGTATTATCAATACTCCAACTCGTGGTATAGGAGCTAAATCCCTTGAAATCTTAGCCCACTATCGAGAAAGTTTTGGAATTTCATATTTTCAAGTACTCGAAAATGTCTCTGAAATAGAAGAACTTCGAGGAACTGCACGTCATACCCTCGAAGAACTTTCGCGAGTATTTCTCTCATTTGCTCAGGCAAGTGAAAAAATCGCTGTTTCAGAACTTATCGCAAAAATCATTAAAGATATCTGATATGAAGATTTTCTCAGAAAAGAGTTTTCTGGAGATGAGTTTGACTCAAAAAAAGAAAATCTCTCGGAGCTTCAAAACGTAGCGAGTGAATACGATGGACTTTCTCCTCGGGAAGGACTTTCACTCTTTCTCGAAGAAGTGGCTCTCATCTCAAGTTTAGAAAGTATTGATGGAGAAAAACAAGACTCAGTCACTCTGATGACGATCCATACAGCTAAAGGACTTGAAGAAAAACGAGTCTTTGTAACGGGACTTGAAGAAGGACTTTTTCCCCATTCACGAACCGCTCAAAATCCAAAAGAGCTCGAAGAAGAACGCAGACTGATGTACGTTGCGATGACCAGAGCACGAGAAAATCTTTTTATTACTCGAGCCAAAGAACGATTGTATTTTTGAGACTATGTACGAAATCCTGCCAGTAGATTTGTCTGAGAAGTCCCTGCAAACTGTATCGAAAAAGTAGAACTTGGTGGAGGATTTTCTTTTGATACCCTTCCATATATCTCTTCCCAAATGTGAGAAGAACCAACTATGAAAGCTATCAAGAAACCTATGGTAGAAAATAATGTTGCAGATTTTCGAAATGGCCAACGAGTCTATCACCATAAATTTTGAGAGTGAATTATCGAATCGATGGTGGGGGAAAATGCCGAGATACGTTTTCGTGAAGGTATAAAAAAGATGAATATACGTATCGCTCCTGTGAAACTTGTTTCTTAATACTACCAATGGACTTCGAACACACACTCCTCTTGTTTCTTTTTTTTCTCCCTCTTGCGTATAAGATAGGTTTTTGGCAAGAAATATTTTTACAAGAAAATTCTTTTTTCAAAAAAATAACTTTTTGATATGCACATTTTCTAAGCTATATCGAACTTCCTCTTTTTTTATTGAGCTTGAGTGTGTATTATAATCTTGATTTAGAAATATTTTTCTTTAACTTTTTTCTCTATTTTTTTGGTTTGGTTCATATTTTTCTTTTGGGAAAGATATTTCGATGACAAAAAGCTTTTGGAAATACAAAATACGTAAATATTACCATAAGTGCTTGTGTATGTAGTCTTTTGTTTATAATAACTGATAGTACTGTTGCTTTGTTTTTGTATGGAGCGATGACGAGTATATATTTATGACTTCCATTTTTCTTTTTATTTTCTTCTCAAAGATTTCTATGAAAAAAATAGCACTTCTTACCGGTGGACCAGGCTATGAAAGAAATATAGCACTCAAAAGTGTAAAACTTTTTGAAACATACTGTTGATTTCCTCATGAAACCTTTGTTTTACCAGAACAACTCTGAGAGTTTATTACCCGAAAAGATGAGTTTGAAAAAGTGATTCCTGTATTTCATGGAGAATATGGTGAAGATGGACGTATTCAAGCACTCCTTGATATCTATAATATTCCCTATATAGGATCAAGCTATTTTACCAATGCACTGTGTATGAATAAACGTGAAGCAAATATAGTAGCGTGTGCCTCTGGTCTCAATGTTCCTCAAGAGTTCTTTCTTGCTCAAAATCAAGAATTTATCAAACATGATTTTGCTTTATCTTTTCCAGTAATACTCAAACCAAATCGAGGAGGATCAAGTTATTATACTTATAAAGTAGAAAATATCTGAGATCTTGAAGAGAAAATGAAACATATTAGAGAAAATATCTCTGATGATCTTTTGATTCAAGAATATATTCTCGGTGACGAGTATAGTGTTTCTTTGGTAGCAGGAGAAGTACTTGATGCTATTATGTTCGTAGAAAAAAATAACAAGCAAGATTTTTTTGATTATGAGGCAAAATATGAGAGTGAAACACAGATGAAAGAAACATTTCCTGAGATAGAAAGAGAACTTAAAGAAAAACTCAAGCTCGTCGCAAAACAATCAAGAGATATATTTTCGATATGAGGTTATGCAAGAGTAGATATCATCGTTCGTGACGGGATACCGTATTTTTTAGAAGTAAATACGATTCCTTGAACCACCGAGGTATCTATACTTGTAAGAGCATGGAAATTTTCGGGAAGAAGTTTAGAAAATTTTGTAGAGGTACTTTTACAAGAAACTCGTTAAAGTTTTCAGGAAAGTTCTTTTTCAAGTTTGCTTACTATCTTTTCTGAGATGATATTACTCGCTCAAAGAGCTTCTATGCTCTCTTCTTCATCGGCAAGAAGAGACTTTTTTGTGAGTTCTCCACTGAGTTTTCGCAACGTATCTCTATGAGCTTTAAAGAGCTGTCTTCGAGTATTTTCGGCATCTTCATCAAATACTTCATAGTCATTAAGTACTTCTTGAAGTTCGCTATAATGAGAAAGAAACTCGACTTCACGTAAAATCTTTAAACTTTCGAGTGCTTTTTCAGTTATAACATGAAGGGTACGTACTTCATAGTATTTTTCAAAAATTGCAGGAGTCTCTTTTTCTATATAGGTGACTATGTAAGAAGAAAAACGTTCTATTTTTCTCTTTTTTACTTTAATATACTTTGTTCCTTGTATCTTTTTTTGTCCTTTCTCTAAGTCATCTATTTGCAGGCGAATTCTTTCTATGATTTTTTTAAAGACACTTTCATTGACTTCATTTTTTTTATATAGACGTAAAAGAGCCTGTTCTTCAACGGCAAGAGCATGGAGTGCAAATACTCGTTTTATCAGAGCTGAGAAGTTTTTGGCATGTTCTTTTTGATATAATTCTATATCTTTTTGCGTTTCTTTGATAATTTTTTGATACTCATCTATCAGCATTTGCCCCTCTTCAGCATCGATATATCGTCCCTCTCGTATTTTTATGATTTTTGAGAGAGAGTTATGAAAGAGATACATTTTTGCTTTGAGATACTGTAGTTTTTCGAGCTCAGAGAGGGTATCGATTCAGAGTTTTTTTATGAGAGGAGCTAGAGTAAGCGTATTTATAAAAATACTAAATATCACGACTCAGATAGTCAGAGAAAGCAGTACATCACGTATTCCCATAGGATTTTCCCATGTAGGAAGGACAAGCTCTTTTGGAATCAACAGTACAAGCATCACTGCAATCCCTCAACGTAAGGCTCCAAGACTCAAGATAAACTGCCAAGAAGCAGGGACTTTTTCTTCTTTCTTCAAAAAATTGAGAAATCAAAAGACAGGGTAGACTGATACGAAACGAGCAAATACTACAATAGGAATAGCACAGAGCATAGGAAGTATAAGAGGTCTCCAGTTTACATCGAGCTGTATCAAAAGCATTCCAACGAGGATAAAAACAAGATTATTTGAAAGAAAGGTAAAAAATCACCAGTATTTTTCCATCACTTCTTCTACTTTTGGAGAGATTTTATATCGTCCATAATTTCCAAGAATCATAGCTGCTGCAACCGTTGCTATGATACCAGAAACTGGAACAAAAAAATGATTTATAAACTCAGCGAGGAGAAAAGTTGCATGAGCTAAAGCAAGAGATAGAGTAATTTCGAGGTACGTTTCATTTTGTATTTTTTGAATAATTTTTGAAAAAAGTATTCCGATACTTCCTCCGATAAGGATTCAAAAACCTATCATACTTCACAGAGAAATAAATCCATTGAGAAGAGGATACCAACTGCCAAGACTCAGAGAAAAACCTTCTATGAAATGTTCATAGAGATTCATGTGATTTATCCCAACACCTCAAGTTGCCTGAGACTCTACAAGACTCAAAACAACTATGAAAAAAGCTATTGCGGTTCCATCGTTAAATAAACTTTCTCCTTCAAATATGATATTGAGTCGTTTTGGAACTCCTATATTTTTAAAAATAGAAAGGGCTGCTGCAGTATCAGTTGCAGAGATGAGGGCTCCAAAAAGGAGGGTTATGATAAATGGTATCGGAAGACCAATAAACCCTAGCACATAGTAGAGAAGTATCGCAACTACAAAAGCAGATATGAAAAGGGAAACAATAGAAAGAGTCGTGATAGCATATATATTTTTAAGCAGATCAGTGTAGCGAATATTATACGCAGACTCAAAAAGAAGAATCGGAAGTAGGATATAAAAAAGAATATCTGAGTTGAGCTCAAAATCATCCATAAAAGGAAGAATATTATGTTCAGCCATGAATCCTATCAGGAGTCACATCGCAACGAGTAATACGGTTGCTGGAATTTTCCAAAGTTTTGCAGCATAAGTAACTCAAGAAGCTACAATCAGTAAAAATATGACAGAAGAAGTTTGTAGAAAGAATATTCCCATGAAGAAAAGATATGAAAAAATAAGAAAAATACTAGAGAAAACGAGTAAGAAATATGCAAGAATATCTCATTCTAGTATATAAAAAATCTCATATTTCCAAGAAAAATACGAAAAATTAGTGAGCTAAAATTGAAAGATAGGTTTTTGCGAAAGCCCCAGTTCATCCATCTCTACTTGAGTATCTGGATGAGTTGAATTATATTGAGCGATAATCATGAGGACATCATCTTTTGTTATGATTCAATACTCTTTATCTTTTCTGTAGGATGACTTCCAACTATACCAATCTTTTTTTGCTTTTCGTCGTTCATTTTCTTCTTTGAGCTCTTTATCTGTTGGAAGTCATGCAAACCACTTTGGAAAGAAATCTTGCAGTTGCGTAAAATATTCATCAAAAAAATCATTTTTCGTCTTATTTTTTCTCACAATATACCAAACAAAATAACTAAAAAATCTATCTTTCATATTATTTTCTCCATCATGTTCCGTTTTTCTATTTGGTCTGCCTACAAATATTTCAGAATATCATTTGTTGCTATAATCGGTTTTTTGCTTGAGAAGATATTTAAAATCGCTTTGAAATATTCCTTGTATATTCGCTCAAATATATTCATATCCTTTTGTACGAGATATCGAATAATCTCCATCTTTATCATATCTTTCCTGACTTCCATCTCAATTAAGTAGCATTTTAATAAATTCAATTCATTCTTCTATATTTTTACTTCGTATGGTTGTATGACTTGAAGACGTACTTATTCATACATCTGTACGCGTTTCATTTATTAAGACATCTACTTTAGGATGAGGAGGTCTCCAGTCTCTATTTTCCACTTGTTGTCTGGTAATATGCATCGCTCAAATATTCATGAGAGAAAGAAATCGATCATAGACCTCTTCGACACTTATTTCTTGAGATCATAAAGATTTCCAAATGAGATAGAGAACCGTAAATTGTAGTGTGGGGTTTCCATTAGAAAAACGAAAAGAGTGCCATACGAGTTGAGCAGCTTCTTTTGAGCTAAGTTGTCTGTTTTTTTGTTCCCTAAATATGAGAGCTTCATCTCGATATTCTTTGTTTACAGGCTCTTGAATATGATGAGCATAGAATATTCTTGTTCCATCTATGACATCCATTGCTTTGATCCGAGTTTTTTTACAGAGTTCTCAAACACTATGACATATAACTTCTTTTCCTTGAAGTTTCATGACTCAGAGACGAACATAATGTGGTATATCTGAAAATTTCATAGAGTATAAAAAAAGTACTTATTATATATAATAAGTACTTTTAGCTATAAATCAATATTTACTTCATGAGGTCACTTCCTGCTATAAGTTTTTCCCCTTTTGAGAGATTATTCATATTATGCCCTTCGAGATTTTCATTGAGATAAATAATTTTAGCGTTGTTTTCTCCTATATTTCCGAGAGTTTCGATACGTGAAGAGTCAAGCAAAAACTGGAGTACTTTTTCTGCAGTAAGGGAACTATCTGCTGTTTTTATCATATCAACAGCTTCTTTAAAACCTTCTGCAATCTTTGTTCTTTGTCCTGCCATCCCTTCACCAAGAAGGATTTTACTTTCTTTTTCTGCTTCTGCTTGTTTTACTTTCATGATTTTTTCTGCTTCTCCTTCGTTGGTTGCTGCTTCTTTGAGTTTTTGAGTTTCTACTATTTTATTCATCGCCGACATAACCGTTGCTTCAAGTTTTACATCTCGTACTTGGATAGAGTCGAGTTTATATCCAAAACCTGCAAGACGTATGCGTAGTCTTTCTTCGATAGTTTCTCCTATTTCTTCTCGTTTTCCAAAAATATCTTTATGAGAAAAGTTTACGATCATTCCTCGAAGTTGTTCGTCTATCGTAGATTTCATCATCGTTCGTGGGTCATCTATCGCATAAAGAGACTTATAAATACTTCCTTCTTGAGAATCTGTTCGATCATCTTCTACATAATAGATAACATTGAGTCCGATATAAGCTGTTACATTATCACTCGTTACTCCTTCTACATCAACTGGGAAATTTCTTCGGAAAAGTACTTGTGTTTTAGTACTTTCAAGAAAAGGAATAATAAAATTAGGCCCTTGTCGTAAAACTCTATCAAATTTTCCTAAAAACTCTACAGCTTTTACGGTATTTGGACCAACGATTCGAAAAGAAAGAGCAATGAGGATAATATCAAGTACGACTCCTACAATAATCCCAGCACTTTGAGCAAGAGTAATAGATACAATAGGAATCAGTATCAAAAGCAGGGGAACGATAAAACGTAACATACGCAAAATATTTATAAAAATAATATACCTCTGTAAGTATATTTGATTTCTTGGTTTGTAAAATTTATTTTTCACAGTAGTATAGAGATATTATTCTTTTCAGATACAAACTATGACACATGCTCTTGCAGAAGAAGTAGCGAAAAAACTCCGTGATTTTTTCTGAGATGATATTGAACTTGATTTTCATGATGAAAAAGGAGATGGTAAACATTTTTTTCTCGAAATAACTTCTCCAAAATTTCTCTGAAAAACTCGGGTTGAACAATCGCAAATGGTATATAGTGTACTAGATGAGTTTATGAAAACTGGATATATCCATGCGCTTCGTATGAAATGCCGAGTCCCTCTTAATTCTTAAAAATATACAGTATGACTCTTACTCCCGAACTCACTCAAAAAATACAAAATCTGATATCACAGTATAAAGTGATGCTTTTTATGAAAGGAACTCCCGAAAAGCCAGCCTGTGGTTTTTCCGAAACAGCCGTCGCTCTTCTAGTAGATTCAGATATATATTTTGAGAGCTTTGATATCTATAGCGACGAAATAATACGACAAGGACTCAAAGAATATAGCTCTTGGCCAACATTTCCGCAACTCTATATTGATGGACAACTTATAGGAGGAGTGGATATTTTGATGGATATGTATGAAACAGGGGAGCTTGAAACACTCAAAGAAGAAAAAGGATTATAAAGAGAAAAATACTAAAAAAATAATCAAACCTAAAGTTTTGATTATTTTTTTTCTGTGAAATATTTGACAATGAAATAAATATGTGCGAAGATATTTGAGTCTTTATATTTTTAATCACTTTTGTATGACTGCTCTCTTCTATCAGATTATGAATAATCTTGAGAAAATTACTCATGAAAATTACAAAGAGTTTAAGAAGAAACTTCTCTCACTCCTCAAAGAATTTGAAGCACATCATGATATCGATAATATCAAAGTTTTGAGAAATAAACTCGATATGCTCTTAGGAGAATATCTTCAAGATAAAAAATCTCATAAACCGATTCGAGAACATCTTAAAGATTTGCAAAAATTTCTTCATGAACTCGATGATATTATTCATGATATGGAAGAAGGGGAAGAAAAACTTGAACTCGTAGATGTCATAAAAAGTATTGATGAGAAGTATAGAAAAATAGATTCTATTTCTGAAGAAAAACGTGAAAAATATAAAGAAGTAGCGATTAAAAAAAGTACGATTTCGTATGAAAAAGAAGAAATGAAACTTCAACTCGAACTCGTAAAACTTCAAAGACATATTGGGGAAACAGGAGAAAAAGTACTTATCATCTTCGAAGGTAGAGATGCTGCTGGAAAAGGATGAAATATCAAAAGATTTACAGAATATCTCAATCCTCGAACGGCAAGAGTTGCAGCCCTCCAAAAACCAACTGAGCAAGAACGTACACAGTGGTATTTTCAACGCTATGTTGCAAATCTTCCAAATGGAGGAGATATGGTATTTTTTGACCGATCTTGGTATAATCGAGCTGGAGTAGAACCAGTTATGGGGTTTGTGAATAAGAAAAACTATGAAAAATTTCTCAATGATGTTCCAAAGTTTGAAGAAATGCTTATAGATTCTGGAATCAAGATTATTAAACTCTATTATTCTGTTTCAAAAGCTGAACAAGCACAGCGTTTTGAAGAACGAAGACTTAATCCACTCAAACAATTTAAACTCTCTCCGATTGATCAGTTTTCACAACAACTTTGGAAAAAATATACTCTTGCTGAGTATCATAATTTCAAAAATACACATAGTAAAAAATCTCCTTGGATTATAATAAATTCTGATGATAAAAAAGCAGCTCGACTCAACTCTATGAAATATCTTCTTTCGCAGTTCGATTATCCAGAGAAGATTTCCAGCAAAGAGCTCAAATATGATACAAATATCGTTATTACTGCAGAACAAAAACTCAATATTCTTAAAGATGAAGTAGATAAGGATGCAGACCTTTTTGCAGAATAATCTTTTCTAAACTATATAATAATAAAATCCAGCTAAAAGCTGGATTTTATTATATTCTTCCTTCTATTTGAGCGAGTCTATTTTTATGATAAACTTCAGAAATCTTTAGAGCATCTATATAGAGACATTTTTGTATATGATACAGTCTTTTTCGAGTTTTTCCATCAAGAAATACTTCAAGAGGTGGTAGCAACATTCCTAACTTTGCTCATATTTGTCCTGCCCCATACATCTCAAGAATAGTCTCACCTATATCGAGCCAGTCTTCTATATTTTTTACACTTGTTATACTTTCAGTCTTTTCTCAGGTATAAGTAGCTGTTGCTTGTACAGCAGATTTTATTTTAGGTGAGAGGACCTTGAAACGAAAGCGAAGATTTTCGAGGGTTGTGATAATACTGACTATGATTTCGAGAATGATGAGAGGAGCAACTCAAGGATGTGTTATGAGTATAACGGGAAGTATGTCAGCGATATCTGTTACGATACTGATACTATTCCTTTTTCTCATTCCATTTACTGCTTCATAAGCTTCTAAAATAGAATGAAGAGCTTTTTTTGCTTCAATATCTTGAACCATTTGCAACATATCTTTTATTTCTTGTTCGTATTCTTCAGACTTTTTTAGCTCTGAGGTTTTTTGAAACAAGAGGATGGAAACTATTTCTGTTCTTAAAAATTTCATAAATTCTCATATTCCATTTTTTTCTGGAATGACTTCATCGGGAATATCTATAGTTTCCTGTGCAGGATTCATAAGAAACAAATACGTTATATATTTACAAATTTATTTTATAGTATATAAATATATAATATTGCAAATTATTTTATAATAATTCTCTTTCTAATCAGGTCATATATGCTATTGCGATAGCATCAGCTGCATCATCTGGAGTAGGGAGCTCTGTGAGTCAAAATATGAGTTGGATTGCTTTTTGGAGTTGTGCTTTTTTTGCAGCTCCATTTCCTGTAATAGCTTTCTTTACTTGCAAAGGAGCATATTCATGAAGAGTAATACCTCGACGAGCTATCTCATGAATGATAACACCTCGAGCATGAGCAACAGATATACCAGTAGTGATATTGGTGTTAAAAAATAGTTTTTCTACTCCAGCTCGATCAGGATGATATTTTTCGAGCAGAGCGCACAGATCAGTAGATATTTCTATAAGTTTTTGTTCGAGAGATATTTTAGGAGTAGTATGAATTACTCCAAAATCAAGCAATACAAAGTCGTGTCATTGTTTTTCAATAATAGCATATCATACGGTAGTAGTTCACGGGTCTATTCCTAGTATTTTCATAGTTGACTTTTATGTATATTATTTGACAATATAAATATATTATGATGTAATATATAAGTAAAGGAAACTTTACAGGTGTACATATATATATTTCTGGAAGCATATATTTTTATAATACTATGATTCCATGAAAAAAAGTAAAATACAAATTTCTGTAAACGTACTTGATGCAATTACAGGAAGTAGAGTAATATCTGAAAATGAAAAACTTTCTTTTCTCAAATATATAGGATATATGACCTATGATGAGCAAAAAGAGTTTCTCACTCTCATATAATACCGTATAACAAAAAACTTCAGGATGGTTCCCTGAAGTTTTTTGTATTTTATTTCCAATCAAAATATTTTTCGAGTCCGAGACGTTCATCATCATACTGAAAGAGTTTTCCTTGAGTATGGAGTCGAGAGAGTACTCCGTCTACTATTTTCTGACTTACATCTTTTCCATAAATATTTTTCTTTTTCATGGTCTTATTTCCTATCGCTCATTGCACTATATCTGCGATAAGACTTGCATTTACTGGGGGAGCAAGGACGTTGCATCCTTCTAAAATAGTTTCTGATCTATCTGAACCAAATCGTACAGTTACACAAGGAGTTTCTACGATATTTGCCTCTTCCTGCATACTTCCCGAATCAGTAACTACTGCTCCAGCCTGGGAAATCATATCTATCACTTCATGGTGGTGTGCGAGAGCTTTTCCATACGCAAAGTTTTCAGGGTATTTTTTTACCAGTGCTTCGATATCGTCTCGAAGTCCATAACTATCTATGGCAAACTCACTGGCATAGAGTCCAAGAAAGCATACATAGACTCCTCGTTCTATGAGTTTTTTGATACCATAATAGATAGCAAGAAACCGTTCTTTCTTTTCACAGTTTTCTCGTCGATGTATTGTGATAAAGATAAAAGGTTTTCCTTTCATACTTGGAAATTGCTCAAAAGCTTTTGAGAGATGAGCTTTTTTTTGTGAAAGGGCTACTGCGTCAGCAATTGTATTTCCTACTACTTCCATATTTTCTTTGGGAAAACCTTCTCGTTTGAGAGTTTTTTCATAAAGTTCATGAGGCAAGGCAAAATATCACGCAGATGGCTCTACTCCGCGAGTATCAAACTGTTCTGGATATGGTTCGATACTTCCAAGTTCATAGATATCTTTGTCTTGAAGACTTTTGTAGTATTTTTCCCAATTAAATTTGCCTGCTTCATACTCTGTAAAAAGTGTATGAAAAAACTCAGCTTTCGGAGTAAAAGTTCGTATCCCAGCCTCGACGTGTACGACTGCAAATTTATTGAGAAAAGCAGCTTTATCTGCAGTTGTAGCTGTAAGTGTATCTCCATGCACATAGGGAACGGGGATCTTTTTGTACTCTTCTGAGATTTCAAGCAAGATATTTCCAAGTCGTTCGATGATAAGCGAGTATTTTTGGTGAAGTTTTCCAAAAATATTGAGATTCATATCTACAATCATCCCAAACTCATCTAGAACTCCTTGAGAGAGATTGTAGTCGTAGTGTTGTCCGGTATGAACCAGAACCACCAGTTCTCCTCGTTTCTTGAGTTCGAGGTATAAAGGAGCTTGTTTGATGATATCAGGTTTAGTTGCGATCATGATGATATGTGCATATCGCTTCGGACTAGCTTGGAGCTCTTGCCAAAAACCATCTCGTACGTGGATTTGTTTATCGTCTGTGGTCATAAAAAAGCAGTTTTCTAAAAAAATAATCCCGAGCAGTATGCTTAGGATTCAGGAAAATGCAAGGGGAGATGTGGATTTATATTTGAGCGAGTACTTTTTCTTTTACATCTCGTATTGTAGGCACTAGCTTTGCTTCTCACGCTCCATATTTTCAAATATTTTCTATTTTTTTAAAACTTGGATCTTGATTTTGACTTTCGAGAAAGAGTCGGAGAGGTATTTTCCCAACTGGAGTGAGTCATTCTGGAAATCAAGTGATTCTTCGAATTGCTCGATATTCTATTGTATTATTTGCACTATCTATGTATACATAAAAGTCTCCTTCTTGTTCTCAGAGTTTTATGTGGGTGCTCTGGAGTCATTCTATTTGTCCACCTTCTGCATTATAAAAATCAAATCTATCATTTTGTATTATTGCTCTTAAAATATTTCATAGTTCTTCATATCTTACTCATTTGAATTTTATTTCAAATGCTTGTTTCACTGTTTCAAAATTAGGATTGCCAGATGTAAGATATTTTTTTTGAAGATAGTTTTGTATTGATGCTTTGAGAGCTTGTTTGTACTCAGGTTTATTTGATACGAGAACATAGTTTCACTCTGTGTTTTGCATCAGAAATGGAGATTCTTCAGCATTTTCTATTTCAAGATCTTCCCAAAGATTTCCAGAAAAGTTTCTTCCAGCAGTAGTAGTTCTTTCATTTGCATCTGCAAGTCATTTTACTCATGCTGAAGTGTTGGACTGTCATCCATCACGCAATACCGTCTGAGTATATTTTTTTCAATCCTTTTCATAATATTCTATCACTCCAGGCGAGAGGAGTACAGGAGTAGAAAATTTAGGAAGATTTTCGCTATTTCCAGAAATTACTTCTATGTTTCATTTTCTTAGAGCTCACATATTCACAATAACTATATTTCCTTCTCAAAAATCTTCAGGAAGTTTGATTTGTCCATCTTGTAGCTGATTTGGGTAGCAACACAAAACATTTTCTAAACAAGTAAGTTGCAAGTCCTCATTTTCAGTAAGAGTATGTATATAATCAAAAACTCATGCAAGCCCATCAGGATTTGCTTGTTGTAAGGATTCTCTTTGTTCTTTTATAGAAAGTTCTCAAAATCTTTTTAATTCTCAAGGGGCAGAAGTAAGTTGCATATAGTAATCATTAAAAATACTATATATAGTATATGTAGTTTAATATACTTTGTCAACTATTTTTTCTTTCAAAATAATATATATGTATATACTATGTGTATAAATAATAAAAATACTATGACCGAAAATAACTATCTTGCCTATCTGCATACTCTCTGACTTACTCACTCAGACTTTTTTGAAATATTTAAAAGCGAAACATCTCCAAAACATTTTTTTGAAAGTTTAAGTGAAAAATCTTTGGTAAAATATATTAGTTCTGCTGAAAAACGAGAAAAAATACTGGAAAAATATAAGAAAATCAATACTGTAAAACTCCAAAAAATACTAGATAATTTACAGGTTCGTATTATCACGATAGATGAAGTTGCGTTTCCTGAAAGTTTAAAACAAATCCCCCATTGTCCTTATGTACTTTATGTGCGAGGAGAGCTTCTAAAAGAAGATTGTTTTGGAGTGGTAGGATCTCGCTCTATTTCAAGCTATGGGAAAAAATGTATTGCAAAACTGATTCCTGATCTTACGAAAGTATTTTCTATCGTTTCTGGAGGAGCATTGGGCTGCGATACGGAAGCTCATAAAGTTGCGATGCAGTCTTGAGGAAAAACGATTATCGTCACAGGAACAGGGATAGATATCACTTATCCTGTAAAAAATACTTCGGTATTTGAAGACATTATTAAAAATGATGCAGGAGCCATTGTTTCGATATTTCCTCTCGGAGAAGAACCAATGCCTTATAATTTCCCGATACGAAATGAAATAGTCGTAGGTTTTTCACGATGAGTTTTGGTGGTAGAAGCAAAAGAAAAGTCAGGAAGTCTTATCACTGCTGGACTTTGTCTTGATATGTGACGAGACTTGTTTGCTATTCCTGGAGATATCACTCTTCCTGGATCAATGGGGACTAATATGCTTCTTAAACAATGATCTGCAAAGTGCGTGACAGAAAGTATGGATATTCTCGAAGAGTATGATATCCTCATCAAACATTCAGCACATAAACCACAACTTCCACTGCTTGATATACTAGAATCTCAGATATATCAACTTTTGAGTCAAGAGGAACGGGATACGGACACTCTTATGGAAGAACTTCAAAAAAATCCAGGAGAATTGATGTGAAAACTAGGACTCTTAGAACTAAAAGGACTGATTAAGAAAAATATGTCAGGAAAATATATGCTTCGATAAAAAATCCTTTTATTTTTTCAAAAAAAACATACAATCTAGAAAAGTTTTATTTTTTTTAGAAAAACTGGCATGTTATTGCGTTTTGAAATAGTTTGTTTTCTTCTTTCTTTTGGATATGTTTTTTACTATTTAGGAGATGTTGTGTTTTTGTATTATAAAAAAAGACAATCTCGAAAACTTGAGAAAGTAGAACGACAAGAAGTTCGTGAAAAGAAACGAGACGAACAAGAAAAGGCAGAGATTCTTGCAACTACAGAAGGAGAGAAAAAGGAGGAAAAAAAGAATTATATTACTCCAGAAGAAAGCGAGCAAATACGAGAAATTGCAAAACGAGCACATACAAATATATCGAGATGATATTTTGAAACAGCCAGATCACTTATCATAGAGTGACTGGCTCTCAAAAAACAAGATAAAGAGCTCAATCTCTTGCTTGCTGATGTATACGAACGAGAGAAAAAGTTTCAAAATGCAGCCTATCTCTATCAAGATATGTTGGAAATATTTCCAGGAGATGGTTTTATGTTACAAAGACTAGGAAATATTTATGCTCTTTTATGAGAAACTCAAAAAGCCCTTGAGATCTATGAACAGGCACTCCAAGGAGATAAATCAAACACAGAAATACTCGATATTCTTGCCCATCTTGCACTTGAACTGAAAGAATATAAAAAATCTTTAAAATATGCAAATATGTACCTCAAAGAAAAACCGAGAAATGCAGAAAAACTCGGATTAAAAGGATACTGTTTGGAAAAACTTGGGAAAAATATAGAAGCAATAAAATCTTATGAGCAAGTTTTACAGCTTCAACCCTATAATAGTGAAATACAAGATAGAGTGATAGCACTTGAAAAAATCTAAAAAGTTTTGCACAATATGTATTTTCACAAGTTTTTGACACTTTCAAGTTTCTTACACGAAAAAAAATATTTTTTTGCACAAAAAGTATTTTTTTTTAGTCTTAACTCATATTTTTCCTATCTTCTCAAAATATAACTATGTTAAAAATCCCTCCATATAGTCTAGAAGCAGAACAATCGGTTCTGGGAAGTCTCCTTATTGATAAAGATGGTTTTTTAATTATTGCTGATTTACTCACGCATGAGGACTTTTATGATGACGCAAATGTGAAAATCTATGAAGTCATGTTTGAACTCTATAAGTTCAATAAACCTATAGATCTTATCACCGTTCGAGAAAAACTTGATGATAAAAAACTTCTTGATAGTATTGGAGGTTTGAGTTATCTTGCCGAACTTACCGAAATAGTCCCAACTTCGAGTAATATTTTTGAGTATGCTCAAATCGTAAAAAATAAAGCAGTTTTACGAAGACTTATAAAATCAGGAAACGAAATAGTTTCACTTGGATATCAAGAAGATACTCCGATCAATGATTTGCTTGAGAAATCTGAAAAATCGCTTTTTAATGTGACGCAAACATTTATCAAAAATAAACTCGTGCATATCACTGATATCTTGAATCAACGATATGAAGAATTTGCAGAAATTCATGAAAATCCTGAACTGGTGAAACTTCATCGTCTTCAAACAGGATTTAAAGGAATGGATCATAAACTTACAGGGCTCAAAGGAGGAGATATGGTGATTGTTGCAGCTCGTCCTTCTATGGGGAAAACAGCTCTTGCCCTCAATCTTGCTCAAAATATAGGATTTGCAAAAAAATCTGTTGCTATATTTTCACTTGAAATGAGTAAAGAACAACTCACTGACCGTATGATAGCAAGTGCGATGGGAATAGATAGTTGGAAACTACAAAAAGGTGAGCTTGAAGACTCAGAATTTTCAAAAATAGGAGAAGCAATGGAACGTTTATCACAAGCAGATATCTATATCGATGATAGTGCTGGGTGAAATCTCGTGGATCTCAAGAGTAAGGCTCGTCGTCTCAAAATGGAAAGTAGTCTCCATCTTATCATCATCGACTATCTCCAACTCATGACCAATGGAAACTCTAACAATCGTGTTCAAGAAGTTTCTGAGATTTCTCGAGGAATAAAATCGCTCGCTCGTGAGCTGGATGTTCCTATCATCGCACTTTCACAACTTTCTCGTGCTGTAGAAGGTCGTCCTGATAAACGTCCTGTACTCTCAGATCTTCGAGAATCAGGTTCTATCGAACAAGATGCGGATATCGTGATGATGATCTATCGTGAAGATTATTATGATGAATTTTCTGAAAAGAAAGGAATTACTGATATTTTTATCAGAAAAAATCGTAACGGACCTATCGGAAGTGTTCAACTTATGTTCCAGAAAAATAATCAAAAATTTGTGGAAATTGAAAATAGTATACAAGCACCAGATGATTATTAAGTCAATATCTAAAATATAGAAGTTTTTCAAAAAATCTATACAGTATAAAATATATTATTTTATAGATTTTTTATGATTAAAAAACGTTTTTATCCTGCTTTTACTTTGGTAGAACTTATAGTGGTTATCACGATACTTGCTATCCTTGGAACGATAGCATTTATCAGTCTTTGATGATATGCTGTCATAGCACGAGAAACAGCACGTCTTACAGATATAAATGTTATTAGTAGAGCTCTTGATCTTTCTTATACAGAAAATGGGTTTTATCCTGAAACAGCAAGTGGTTCTGCTGTTACTTTTAGTGGAAGCACTCTTTGGAATCAATGATATTTTAGTGACGCAGTACGATCAAAACTCTGACGCATATCTGAAACACCAGTAGATGCTCTTATAGGAACTCCTTATATTTATTCTGTAACCTATAATCGTCAAGAATATCAGCTCTGAGGAGGAGGAGAAAAGGGAAGCCCTATAGCTTCTTTAGATTTTATTCCTCAAACGTCGGCTTTTTTTTCAAAAGCAATCGTAAAAGGAAACTATAATGGAGTCATTCTTGGAAAAGAAATAGACAATCAAGTCTATATATTTTGAGTTCCAAGTATTATTACTCAAAGTACAAGCTCATTGGATATCCAAATTGTCTATACCAATAAACTTTATGTACTCGATAATTTTTCAGCCCTTCCACTCAATTTTGCGAGTACTCCTGAAGAACAAGCAAGGCAAATAGATTTTACACTTCAAAATTCAGATGATTATATTCTCTATGTAGGGACGAAAGAAGATATCGCAACAGGAAGTGGGATTTTAAACTTTTCCCAAAAACTCTATACACTCTATGATGATACTGTTTTAGAAAATCAACCAAGCATAATTACTCTTGTAAATCCTACACTCAATACTTTAGAAGCACAAACAGCCAGAGTTTCTCAGATAGCACAATATATGCTTGCCGTGCAGAGTGTGAGAAATATAGTCCCTGTTTCTGGACTTCAAAGCTTAGTACAAAGCTCATGAAGTATTCCAGCAATTCCTCCTGTGAATAATTTTAACTTTAGTAATCTTAATAATCAAGAAGTTGATATGCAGGTATATTCAGAAACTCTTCTTATTTCTGATATTGATAGTCCGTTAAGTCTCAGTATTTCTGGAAGTTGAAGTCCAGCATTTCAGATAGATGATGCTGATTGGCTTACATCTGGAACTATTAGTGCAGGACAAACTATTCGTTTATGAATGATGACACCATCTTCTCATAATACAGCAAATACTATAAACTTCACGTTTGGTTCAGAAAATATGACTTGGACTACTACAACCAGAGATTTTGCAACTTGTCCTATAGAGAGTCAAAATTTGGTGTTTAATATTCCTGATAGCGATATGCAAAATGGTGCAAGTTATGAAGGGCAATGACAATGTACCTGGAGCTGATCACTTCAAGTTTCATATGGAACTTCTTGGAATACATCTACAAATCCTTGGACTCGATATTGATTTGATGCTCAATCGGTAACAAATTCTTGTGTGCATTGATGAACCTTAAATTATCTTACAGGACCACGAGCAGGTCAGTCAGATGCATGTATGTGTACCATTCATGTTCAATGTGTAACATCTTGAGTGGTCCCAGTGGGATATACTTGGTAATTAAAGATAAATAAAAAAAAGAGCCATAAAAAGCTCTTTTTTTTGCACTCTCAAAAAATATATGCTAGCCTATATATGTCATTTATTTTTTATCTTTGTGTATATGACTTGGACTAACGCATTTCACCGAGCTGTGAAAAAAGAGATGCAACCGATGCATCAAGTAACTTATTGGGTTTTATTTCTTGCAAGTGGTGCTATGTATGTTGTAGGAGTAGTTTCTGGAGCAGCTTCTGCTTCGTATGCTCTTATTTTACAAACTCCTGAAATTGCATCAAGCTCTTGGCTTGTTACTGGTATATTTTAAGAATCATTTTTTCGAGAAATTTGATTTTGAAAATCTAACTTTGTTCCTATTATAGGGAGCAGAGTTATTTTTTTATATATCACTATGAGCGAGTTTCCAAAAAAATATGATCCAAAATTATTTGAGCAAAAAACTTATAAAAACTGGGAAGATAAAAAATGTTTTTCTCCACAAGAATCAAAAACGGGGCAGAGCTTTTATATTCCTATGCCTCCTCCAAATGTAACCAGTGTACTTCATGTAGGACATTCTGTGATGTTGACACTTGAAGACCTTATGACTCGCTATCATCGTATGAAATGAGATGCTACGCTTTTGCTTCCTGGGACGGATCATGCTGGGATTTCTACCCAAGTAAAAGTAGAAGAACGTCTCCTAAAAGAAGGAAAAGACAAATCAAAAATGTCGCGTGATGAGTTTCTTGCTGAGTGCTGGAAATGGAATACAGAGTTTGGAGGGAAAATTCAAGATCAGTTTCGTAAAATGGGAACGAGTTGTGATTGGGAAAAAGAGAAGTTTACGCTCGATCCAGATATGAATGAAAAAGTTATAGATGCTTTTAATATCCTTTACGAACGAGATCTCATCTACCAAGGAGAATATATGGTAAACTATGATCCTGTTCTGAAAACGGTTGTTTCTGATCAAGAAGTGATTCATCGTGAAGAACAAGGGAAACTTTATCATGTTACTTACTTTGTTTCATGAAGTGACAGTGAAATAGTAGTAGCCACAACCCGTCCAGAAACGATGCTGGGAGATGTTGCGGTTGCGGTACACCCAAAAGATAAACGATATAAAAAACTTCTCAAAGCTGGTCGAAAACTTATCCTTCCTATTGTCAATAAAGAAATCCCTCTTATCGCAGATGAGATGGTGGATATGGAGTTTGGAACAGGAGCAGTTAAAATTACTCCAGCACACGATGCGAATGATTTTGAAGTAGGAAAACGTCATGGACTTCCTCTCAATAATATCGTGGTAGAAAAAGATGGAACTATGAGTCCTATCGCAGGCATATTTGCAGGACAAGACTTTATGACAGCTCGAGAAAATATCGTAGAACTCCTTCGAAGTAAAGGGAATCTCCTCAAAGTAGAAAATCATACTTCAAAAGTAGGATATGGAGAACGAACGGGGGCAAAGATAGAGACTATTATTTCAAAACAATGGTTCGTAAAAATAGATCCTCTCGCAAAAAAAGTGATAGCAGGATACAAGAAAAAAGATTTTGAAATTATTCCAAAACGATATAGTAAAACTTTTGAAGACTGGATTTATAATCTTCGAGATTGGTGTATCTCTCGTCAGCTTCAGTGGGGACATCAAATCCCCGTTTGGTATACTCCAACTGGAGAGATAGTTGTTGCTAAGAATGAGGCAGAAGCATATACAAAAGCAAAAAATCTCTATGGAGCAGATGTTATTTTGAAACAAGATGAAGACGTTCTTGATACTTGGTTTTCGAGTGCTCTTTGGCCCTTTGCAACCCTTGGATATGATTTGAGATGATGAACACAAAGTGAGCTATTTCAAAAATTTTATCCTGCTCAAGTTCTTGAAACAGGGCACGATATCATATTTTTCTGGGTGATACGAATGCTTCTTTTTGGATATGAGTTTACCGAACAAACACCATTTCAAACGGTCTATCTTCATGGTCTTGTAAAAGACAAGATAGGTCGCAAGATGAGTAAATCTCTTGGAAATGGGGTAAATCCTCTCGATATGATAGAAACATATGGAACAGATGCCCTTCGTATGACTCTTTCTATCGGAAATACTCCTGGAAATGACCTCAAATTTGATGAAGAAAATGTAAAAAATAATCAAATATTTATCAATAAACTCTGGAATGCGTGTCGTTTCGTAGATGGAAATATCACACATAGTGATTTTGATTTTGATATCACAGAAAAACTGCTGCTTGAAAACTATGACGCACTGATGCTTCATGAAAAATGGATTCTCTCAAAAGTGGTAGAACTCACAGAGCTCGTTACGCAGTCTATGGAAAACTATAGTTTTTCTGATGCAGGACAAGAACTTTATAGTTTTACAAAAAATAGATTCTGTGATTATTATATCGAAGAATTCAAACTGACGAGCGATGTTTCAAAATATGGAGAACATGTGATTCGCTATGCCATGGGAACACTTCTCAAACTTTGGCATCCATATATCCCATTTGTGACCGAAGAACTTTATGAAAAACTCGGATTTTCGGGAGATCTTATTCTTGCTTCTTGGCCTCAAATAAAACTAAAAACTGATAGTGAAGTAGAAAAAGCACATGAACTTTTCGTAGAAGTGGTTCGAGAGGTACGCAGACTTCGAGCAGAAAATAATATCATGCCAAATAAAACGATCAAGCTTAAAATCTATGCAAAAAATGGAAATGCAGAAATTTTGGAAGAAGTTCTCCCTCTCATAAACGGGATTATAAAGTCAGAAGAAACAGAGATCATCGATAAGAAACTTACCGATGCTCATCTCGTATATAGTGTTATACGGTCTGGAGTAGAAGTGTATGTTGATACGGCAAATGCCCTTGATATGGAAGTAGAAAAAGCTCGTATGAAAGAACAGATTCTTGATACACGAGAATATATTTCTTTACTCGATAAAAAACTTCTCAATGAATCTTTTGTACGATCGGCTCCAAAAGCTCTTGTACACGCAGAAATGATGAAAAAAGAACAAGCAAAACAAAAGCTCGAAAAACTTGAAGAAAAAATGAAAACTATGAAATAATTTTAAATAACTTTCTTAAAAATGAAAATTGGTATCGTGGGACTCCCCAATGTTGGAAAATCAACCCTTTTTAATGCACTCACTCGAAACTACTCAGCAGATGCTCAGAATTTCCCTTTTTGTACAATCGAGCCAAATGTTGGTATCGTAAATGTTCATGATGAAAGACTTGAAAAAATAAGAGTTGCGGTAAATGGAGCAAAAATTATTCCTGCAAGTTGTGAGTTTATCGATATCGCTGGTATCGTAGCTGGAGCGAGCCAAGGAGAAGGACTTGGGAATAAATTTCTGGCAAATATCCGAGAAGCAGATGCGATACTGCAAGTAGTACGTATCTTTGAAGATGGAAATATCATCCACGTACACGGAAAAGTAGATCCAAAAAATGATATCGAAGTCATCAATAGTGAACTTATCATCGCAGATATCGAAACGCTCGAAAAACGAATCGCTTCAGAATCTCGAAAAGCAAAAACAGATAAAAAGATCGCGGAAAAAGTAGCAACTCTCGAAAAAGTCTTTGCAGAGCTTCAAGCAGGAAAACTTGCTTCAAATCTCGATCTCACAACAGAAGAACAAGAACATTTAGAAGATAGTCATCTGCTTACCAATAAAGAGTTTGTCTATGCCTGTAATGTATCAGAAGAGATGATGGAAACTTCAGAAACAGATCTCAAACAACTCATCGGAGTAGACAATCCAAAAACGAGAGTTGTACCAGTTTGTGCGAAACTCGAAGCAGATATGATAGATATGTCTCTTGAAGAACGAAAAGAGTTTCTTGATGATATGGGACTGAGTTCTACAGGTCTTGATAATCTTATCAAGGCCAGCTATGACGCACTGGGACTTCAGTATTATTTCACGGCTGGAGAACAAGAAGTGAGAGCGTGGACGATACACAAAGGAGACTCAGCACCAAAAGCTGCAGGAGTGATACACACCGATTTTGAAAAAGGATTTATCAAGGCAGATGTCGTACACTGGCAAGATATCGTTGAACACTCTGGTTGGTCAAAAGCTCGAGAGTCAGGAAAAGTCCGACTTGAAGGGAAAGAATATATCGTCCAAGATGGAGATGTGATGCTTTTTAAGTTTAGCAAGTAAATAAGAAGTATGTCTCACTGACTCAATACTTTTCATCATGATGACACCACTTATCTTGTATGAAGAGCATGAGTCAAAGCATCATATCCACGGTACGCAGATGCTGTCATATCTTTTGATGAGAGACTCGCAGAAATAAAAAATGAAAGCATACGAAATATTCTTCATACTATTATGCTACATATAGAAAAAGAGTATATTCCTTGAGTCAATGATAAAAGAGATATAAGCTTTATAGAAGAAGATCTGGTACATTATTCCCAAATATTCCTCTATGGACTTGCAGAACTCTATAAGATTTCTAGTATTTCTCAGAGAAGAGATATAATAGAGCGTCTTATCTCATGAAAAATCCGATATATAGACTATTTATAATATATCATAGCTTTTTGTATGTCTGAAAATTTTATTCCTCATTGATTTTGGAAAAAAACGAAGTTTTTCTTTTTTCCTGTTTGCAAAAATAGAATACAAAGTTTCTTGATGATCCTGTATTTTATGGTGAATGCAAGTTTTTGAATCTTGTTTTTATTTTTTATTCGTTATGGAGTTGACGCACTTGAATCAGGTTCACAAAGAGATTTTTTTGAGGCACTCAAACTATTTTCTTTTCTTTTTGTTTGAAATCTACTCGTCTTTTTCCTTTTAGGAAAATCATGATGGCCCTACTCTTTTAATAGATATAGAGAAAGTGTAGAAGCACTCTTTGTTCCACGATATACTCAGTTTGATACCAATTTTCAAGAAAAAGTTGGGACAGGTAAGACGATTTCTATTCTTTCCAAAGGGATTTTGATGTGGGGAACATTACTTGATAGGTTTATAACAGAGATAACACTTTTTTGTATTTCAGTGTTAGTTACTATATATTTTATCGCACAAATCAATTCTTTTCTTCTTTTGCTTTTTATTGTACTGCTGATAGTTGCACAAATATTAGGAATCTTTCTCAATACGTTTACTGTCAAAATACGAAAAAAAAGAACCGAACTCAATAATATCTGGTCCAAAGAAATGGTACGTATCATCATGTCAAAAATGGAGATACTTCAATCAAAAAAGATACAAAAAGAAGTAGAACTCCTTCATGGTATCCATGAAAAACAGATATACTATAATCTCAAAATGGCACCCTATCTCAATACGTTTTTTTCTATTGGGCATATTTTTACCTTTCTTATTCTTCTCATAGTATTTTATGCGATCGGAGATCAATATTTTCAAGGAAAAATAAGTTTATGAGTCGTGAGTTCTACGACTTGAGCGATTTTGATGATGCAAAAAGTATTTTTATCAACGCTTGATTTTTTCAAAAATTTTACGAAAGATTTTTCAGAACTCGAAAATCTCTGGGATTTTTTTACTGAAGCTCCTCTCATACAGGGCTACGAAGAGGGAAATACTTTTGTATACAAAACCTGAGACATAGAACTCAAAAATATTATCTACACCTATGATGCACATAAAAACGTCTTTGAAAAC
>JAYTJZ010000096.1:0-24169 GCA_043730605.1 Candidatus Altimarinota bacterium | reverse complement strand
GCGGTACTAGGATTCAGGTTAGGGTTTTGTCTTGCGGTACTAGGATTCAGGTTAGGGTTTCAAAAGTTTTTTGAGCTGTATATTTTCGGACTCTTCTATGAGAGAAAATACTTCTCGAATCGCGATAAGAGATTTTTTGAGAGACAAAAGATCACGAGGACTGGTTCTTCCTAGAGAAAGTCTCGTTAAAATAGCATCAATATCAGAAATAAAATTGAGTTCTATACGTATTTTTTCTAGGAGAAGAGTATCAGACTTGAAAGCTTGGATATATTTTTGTCTCAACTCTATTTCAGCTATATCTTGAAGAGGATGCAAGAGTTGTTCTCGAAGATATCTTTTCCCCATAGAAGTTTTTGTTTCATCGAGAGCTCATAGAAGTGTACCTTCTTTGCTTGATTTTGTGGCTATATTGTAGATGAGATCGAGACTCCGTATGGTCGCTTCATCAAGGTCAAGAAATCCAGAATAGCTTTCATACGAGAGATTTTGGAGAAAACTGAGATCTGATTTTTGATTTTCTTCAAGGTATTTGAGAAGCTGAGCACTTGCTTTTTGAGCATATTTTCTTCACTCTATTCCGTATCCTTCGAGGTTTTTTACAGAAAATCTTTTTGTAAGAAAATTATAAGCATTTTCACGAAAATCATAGTAATATATATTGAGCCCGTATTTTTTTGAAAGTATTTCGTGTATTTTTTCATCTCAGAGTAGATGTTTTTCAAGCACTATCTCACTTGGTGCAAGTTTATAAAGTTCTCCTGCACAGGCTTCAAAGTTTTCAAACTCACAACACTCAAAATGATGATTTGAAAAGTTTATCATACTCATTCCATAGAATACTCCATCGGTTACCAATGAAACAATGATAGAACTTTTTTCTTTGTTTTCATAGGATTCACCTTCGAGAGATATTGTTGCAGGAGTAATGACTCTCACCACTTCTCTTTGAACAATTCCTTTGAGTTTTGGATCTGAAACTTGTTCGGCTATCGCGACTTTATATCCAGCTTCAACCAGAAGAGGAAGGTATTTTTCTTTTGCATGATACGGAATTCCTGCAAGGAGTACTGGATTTTCTGCATTTTTATTGCGACTAGTAAGCGTGATTCCGAGTATTTTATGTGCTATTTTTGCATCTTCTTCAAACATCTCATAAAAGTCTCCCATACGAAAAAATAATATAGCATCAGCATATTGATGTTTTATATCATAGTACTGTTGCATCGCTGGGGTGATGTTGAGATTTACATTCATAAGAGTTTGGTAAATGAAAACTGTTTTTGTCGTTTATGTTTTTTCTGATATTTCTCAGGGTCTATATCTCTGGAAATAGAAAGCAAAAGTGCAAGTCCTAAAGAAAGAGCCAGTAGGGATGATCCACCATAACTGATAAAAGGAAGAGTAATTCCTGTGAGAGGAACAATATTGAGATTTACCCCGATATTGATACAGGTTTGGAGTAAAATCCAGCTCGTAATCCCAAACGCAGCATATTTAGCAAAAGGATCTGAGCTATAACGATATATAAGAAATCCTCGATAACCAATGTAAAGATATAAAAGCAAAAGTATAAAAGCTCCTAGAAATCCAAGTTCTTCCACGATTACTGAGAATATAAAATCTCATTGTACTTCAGGAAGATAGCCAAATTTTTGTATAGATTGTCCAAATCAAAGTCCTGAAAAACCACCACTTCCTATCGCAATGAGAGCTTGTTCGGTCTGATAGTTTATCGTTTTATTTTTTATTGCATCTTCATTATTCGAAAGAAAATTATCCATACGTTGAGTAATATATCCGAGGCTATTAAGATTTTTTCCTGTTTCTGGATCATAACTTCCCAGAGTATATACCGAAAGTACGAGTATTACTCCTCAAAGAAAAAGGGAGAGAAGATACTTTACATTGGCTCCAGCGATAAAAAACATCATACACGAAACAGGAAGTACGACTAAAATCGTTCCAAAATCAGGTTGTGCACCGACCAGTAAAAGTATGACTGCGAGTATCAATGCAAAAGGAAGAAATCCTTCTTGCAGGGTATGGAGATAGAGTTTATATTTTTTAAAAAATGAAGCGAGATACACGATAACTCAAAACTTGAGAAATTCGGTTGGTTGTATCGTAAATGGTAGTCCAGGAATAGAAATCCACCCCGTAGCTCCTTTATAACTCTGTCCTATAATGAGAACAATAATGAGAAGTATAAGGCATACTCAAAAAATCTGTTTTGCGTAGAGCTCATATTTTTTATAGGGGATTTTAACGCATATTCCGATAAGAGCACAGGAAATGATGACGTGCATAATGTTTCGTATCACATAGAAGTGATTATAAGGATTTTCGATAAGTCCTGCAGCTGCCATCGTACTGGTAACTCGAAATGATCCGTATACAGATACGGAACTTATCATAATCATTCCAAATATTATAAGGAACAAAACAGTAAAAAAAAGTTTATAGTCTACAGCTTTCATTTCATTTTATCTTTGAAGTAAGGTTTCCATTTGTACAGAAATTTCAGGAAAACTAAAAACTATGAGTCATCGAATAAAACTCAGTAAGAGAATAATAATAATAGGAGTGAGATCAAAAGCTCCGATACGAGTCGGAATAATTTTTTGAACAAATTTATAAAGAGGATTAAGAATATCAGCTATAAACTTTGGACGAAATTGTATCCCTAGGAGCATAAGCCATGAAAGTATCACATCAAAAATGACGATATATTCTAAAATTTGTATAAATATAATAAGTGCGAAAAGAAGAGTTATCATAGAATATGTTTAAGAAATAATGTGTTCGTATGCAGACCTTGCTGCAGATTCTTGGGCTTTTTTCTTGCTACTTCCTCTCCCCTCTCCGATTTTTTCTGTTTTAAGAAAAACTCAAACAAGAAAATCTTTGTCATGGTCTGGTCCACTTTCACTGAGAACTTCATAGTGTGGGGTAATATCTTTTTGTGCTTGCGTATACTCCTGTAAAAGAGTTTTAAAGTCTTTAAAGAGTTTATTTTCTTGGATATGAGAAAGAGTCGTATAGATATGCATTACGATAAATTTCTGAGCTGTTTCGAATCCAAGATCGAGATAGAGAGCTCCGATAAAAGCTTCTAGAGTATTAGCTAAAATATAGTCATTTTCTCTTCCTCCTGATTTTTCTTCTCCTTTTCCAAGAAAAAGACAATCTTGAAAATGGAGTTTTTTTGCAACTTCAGCCAAGTTTCTCCCACGAACAAGAGCCGATCGCATATCTGTCATATCGCCCTCTTGTTGTTTTGGAAAGTCTAGAAAGAGAGTTTGAGTAATAATAAGTTCAAGCACTGCATCGCCAAGAAACTCAAGACGTTCATTGTGTTCTGGAGTGAAGTCAGAGCGTTCATTGACGATAGATCGATGGATAAAAGCAAGTACAAACTTTGTGATATCTCTATATGATATATCAAGAGTTTTTAGAAGTTGTACGATTTTTAAATGATAGCTCGGATTATCTACGAGTTTTTGTGTTACGACCAAAATTTTCTCTAAAAAAAATAATATTCTTTCACTCGTTAGAATATTATTTTTTTATGCTTTGTAAAGCTTTATTTTAGTGAAAAAAATGATACAAAGTTTTACTTTTTTCTTTTGATTTTTGATGTTTTTCTATATTTGCGAAAAAACTATTCAAAATCCCGTTTACTATGTTTTTACTCGTATCATCTCCATAATATTTTGCAAGTTCTATCGCTTCATTTATCGATACTTTTGCAGGGATTTCTTCTGTAAGATAGAGCATCTCTGAGATAGCTATACTCAAAGCGAGAATATTTGTTTTGAGCATCGTATCGAGATCAAATTTTGGAGCATAACTCACGATGATTTCAAGAATTTCATCTTGCTTTTCTATGATAGTAGTAAACATCTCGTCGAGATAGGCAGTATCACTTTTAAAATCAAAAATTCATTCAAAAAATGCATCATAAAAAGGCTGTTCTGGGATTTTCCCGTAGATACGAGCATAAAGTTTTTGAAGAAGATATTTTCGTGTTTTTTTTCGAGAAGCGTGTTGCATGGGTGCAGATGCATGAAATCCTCTTTCCCTTCTTGGGTATGGCTTCAAAAATGAGAGTTTTTGAAGCACTCTAAAGGAAAAATAAAAATGTACAAAAAAATCTCTGTTTCATATTTCTCGTATGAAAAACAAGAGACTTTTCCTAGAAAATTATATTCGAGTAATTTTTTTCTTTGATTTTTTCACTGCAACTACTTGTCTTCCCTTATACATACCATTTTCATCAGCAAAATGAGAAAGTCCGTTTCAAGCAGCATTGAGTGCTACTTTATTCCAAAGTTTTCGAGCAGTAAGCTTTATCCAGTTGGTAGTTCGTTGTCGACTTCGGTGTTTTGATGTTTTTTTCTTTGGAGCAAATGACATACTTCTTTCATTACATAATAAGAACAAAAATTTTGTTACGTGCGGGATTATATAGAGAGCGTATAAGAATGCAAGTTTTTTAGAGTAAAAAAATATTTTTTATAAAAAACTTTGATTTTTAAGATAAAAAAAATAAAGTAAATATACATATCCAGAGTGAGTACGAGAGATAGAGGCTCGTTTTAGTACTCCAGCAAGCTGTTCTTGTCAAAAGAAAAGTAGTGCTCATTCCTCCCCAATATGGGAAAGATATACAAAAAATAAATTGAAAATTTTCAAAAAGATTTTTCTGTATACAGAAAAATCTTTTTTTATATCACCCTGGAATGTATATTTTATATTTTTGTAACCCACCTCTGAATCTCCTCCCTTAATACTAATGGAGGAGGGAAACATACTCTGTTCCTCTTTCCCTTAGTATTAAGGGAAAGAATTCAAGTTAGGGTTATGTAACGCTATGTTTATGAAACACTATATTTCGGCAGAGTCTGTTACCTGTGGACATCCTGATAAAATGTGCGACCAAATATCTGATGCAGTGCTTGATGCCTGTCTTGCGATAGATCCTGACTCTCGGGTTGCGTGTGAATGTATGACTACTACGTGAACTATCATCGTCAGTGGAGAAATCACGACGAAAGGATGGATAAATTTTCAAGATATCGCACGAAAAGTAGTACGAGATATCGGATATGATAGTTTGGATGCAGGATTTTCAGCAGATGATGTTTCAGTACAAATCCTTTTAAACTCTCAATCTCCAGATATTGCTCAAGGAGTAGATACCGGAGGAGCTGGAGATCAAGGAATCATGTTTGGATACGCAAGTGATGAAAATGAAGCGTATATGCCTACACCTATCTATCTTGCTCATAAACTCGCTCGAAGACTTGAAAAAGTGAGAAAAGACGGAACTCTTCCCTACCTCCGTCCAGATGGAAAAACACAAGTAAGTTGTGAATATGAAGATGGGGTTTTGAAACGAGTTTCTACCGTTGTTATCTCAAATCAACACTCTGCTGATGTATCTCTTGAAACACTTCAAGCTGGTATTACGAAAGAAGTCATTCAAGCAGAGCTTGGAAGTCTCATAGATGCTGAAACTATATTTCATATCAATCCTACTGGAAAATTTGTAGTAGGAGGACCAAAAGGAGATTGTGGACTCACAGGACGAAAGATTATTATCGATACGTATGGTGGTATAGGACGACATGGAGGAGGAGCATTTTCTGGAAAAGATCCAAGTAAAGTAGATCGATCAGCTGCTTATATGGCTCGATATCTTGCAAAAAATATTGTGGCTGCAGGACTTGCAAAAGTATGTGAAATACAACTTGCATACGCTATCTGAGTCGTAGAACCAGTAAGTATATATGTGGATCTCAAAGATACACAAGTAGGACAAGAAAAAGTGATAAACTGCATCAAAAATAATTTTAATCTTTCTCAACGAGGGATTATTGATTTCTTTGACTTGAAACGACCAATCTACCAAAAAACAGCAACATACGGACATTTTGGAAGAAATGATGTTCCTTGGGAAGAACTTAGAAGTGTAGAACTCTTTAAGTCACTTATATAAGAGATTTGCAACTTGTAATTTCTTATTTGTAAAAATATTAAAAGAGGATATATTTATGATAAATATATCCTCTTTTTTTCTATGAACATTTCTCCAGAGTTTTGCCTAAGTAGTGATATTTCTCAGGCTCTTGATAGTATTGAAAATGATGTACAATCATGAGATATATATAAAATTCTAGAAGCTCTAGACCTTGTTGAATCCGTTCAAAAGCAAGTGGAATCCATAATTACAAACGAAGATGGGAAAAAGGATTTCCTTCAACGTATAAAAACTATTAATACAGAAATCTCAAGAATTTTAAAAATTTCTGCGAAAGAAATTGGGAAGCAAATAATTATTTTAGAAAAAGAAGAAGCTCAGTCCGTGAAAATCTTGACTCAAAAAATAATAGTACCTCAGATTTGAGATTCTGTTCCTCCTCAAATTGTGTTATCTCCTCCTCAAAAGATATCATATATTCCTGTCATTGACAAAGTTTTATGAGAACAAATCACACAGTTTTTCAGAGATTATCCAGGCATTTCATATTCTCTTCATGACTTACAAAAAATATTTTGAAAAGATGCATCAAAAACAAAAGAAGAGGTTCAAAATGCTTTTCTTTTTGCAAGGGCACAACTCAATAAAAATGGAAAAAATCAACTTCAGACTGAAAACGGATCATATCGTTATATTTCAAAGGAAAAACCAAAAGGAAGAAAAATACTAAGGAAAAATAGTTCAGAACAAAAAGTAGTTAAAGCAGTAAAAATAAAAACTCCGAAAGATACGAGAATACTTATTTTTGAAGCAGAAAAGATAGATAGTTTTTTTTGAGAATTTCATATTAAGACAGTATCTGTATCATACATTGGGAAAAATAAAAAAGAATTTATAGTACAAGTTTGAAACGAAAAAATTTCTCTTTCACAGGGAGAATATAACCTTTTTCGTAAATTTATAACTCAAGAAGAAAATATTTTACTTATTGCAGAACAATATTCTTATTATAAGAATATAAAGGAACAACTCACAAACACTGGAACTCTCAAACTTATACCTATTTTTGAACAAAAACGCAGAAAACGTGAACTAGGAGAAAAAATTGTAAAGGAGAAGATTGTAAAAGAAAAAATAATAAAACTTAAAGTTCCTAAAAATAATGAGATTATTTTGTCTGAAGATAAGAAAATAAACGTACAACTCGGAGATTTTTCTATACAGACAGAAAAAAGTGAAGGAAGAGGAAAGAAACAAATATTTTTTGTGAAAATAAATGAGAAAGTTCTTGAGTTTACTCCATCCCCGTATGAACTTTTCAAGATTTTATGTGAAACAAAAGAAGTTCTAGAACTTGTAAAGAATAGGATTCCAACATTAAGAATTGTAAAAAAGCTTCTCACTGAATCTGGTTTTTGAGAACTGGCAAATCTTCTTTCAGAAAGACGAAAGATGAAAGAAAAGATAGAAAAACAGAAAGAAAATTCGAGAGATAATAATATCTCACAAGTCAATACTTTTTGATGAGCCCGTATTCCCTATCAAAAACCTGTTTTAAAACCTGACCCTCTCAGCTCAAGTACGTATTCACAAGTTTCCTCTTCCCTTTCTAAAAGCAATATTGAAGTTGATGAAGTTTTTAATACCGTTATCAAAAACTTTCTCCTTGAAAATCCTGGAAAAACTTTCTCATTTATGGAACTCTATGAGAAATTTGCTCCAGATTCTTGAAAAAGTTTTGACCAGATTCGAACAGCTCTTTTATTACTCAAAGCACAAGAAGAAAAAAAATGAACTATTCTTTTAAAGATTACTCATGGAATGATTGGATATTTTCCAAAAATTGTCGTAGAAGATACTGAAAAAACTTTATGAAAAACTTCTAAGGGACAGAGAGAAGGGATTTATTGAAAAGAAAAAATACCATCTCAAAACAAAGATTCAAAAGAAAAAATACGACAAGAACCGAAAGAAATATTATTGCGTGATGTAGATCCTAGAGAACAAATAGAAAGTTATGTCTTTGGAATGAAATATACAACTCTCTGAAAAACTTTACATTGATCAGTCACAAGATATAAGATACATATTTGAGATATAGTATCTCAAAGAACTGAAATCTTACTAACAGAGTCTGAATTTAAAATTCTATTTCTTCTTCTTCAAAAAAAAGGAAAAATCCTAAAAATACTTCCGAAATACCTTCCAGCACTGCGAACTCTCAGTAAAAAACTTCCAGAAAATCATATACGAAACGAACGTGGAGAAGGATATTTTATCGGAGAATATTCTCCTGATATCATACAGACAAATAGACGAGTGGCTCAGATAGATAATCCTCTTGAAAAAAAAGATTATACTTTTGAGACTGATAATGAACTTCAAAGTACTATCATTAAAATATTTAAAGAACATAAAGGAGATTTCTTTACTCTTGAAGCACTCTGAAATACACTCGCAATTCCTAAAGAAGAGAGAGTAAAGGTAAGAACACAGTTTCTTCTTGCAAAATCAAATTATAACAACGGAAAAATACAAATCATCGAAACCCCCTATGGTTGGACACATATCCCAGATATCTTTGATTCTCGATTCCTTTTTTTATGAGATCTAGAAGTACACTATGAAGAAAAATATGGGGCACTCTTTTCTAAAAATGGAGATATGATTTTTCAAAGTAAGGAGATACAAAAATATTTATTCATAAAAAAATGACGAATCTATACTAAAAAATCTAAGATGGGAAGTGAGAGAATCCATCTCGTAGATTTTTTTAGCACCCTCAATAGAAAATACCCACATCTTATTATAGAAAAAGACGGATCTATTACTGCAAGAGGAGAACATGAAGCAAAACAAAAAGAAAAACTTCGGATAGCAAACCAATCTCCAAGAAATCTACTCGCACCACCGAGTAAGTAAAAACTCCATTTCTTGCAATATATGAGAAAATATCTAAAATACAGTACAATATTTCTTTGAAAAATTTATGAAAAAAATTTGTATTATCGAAGATGATGTCGGGATATCTACATCCTTGAAACTCTATCTTGAAAATTCTGATTTTCAAGTAGTAGCCTATCATACAGGACTTTGAGCTTATGAGTTTATAGTTCAGGAAAAGCCTCATTTGGTCATACTCGATATCAATCTTCCTGAAAAAGATGGGATAGAAGTATGTCGAGAAATACGCGAAACTTCACAAGTTCCCGTTATCATGCTTACTGCGCGAAATAGTGAAATAGACCGTATTACAGGACTTGATTCTTGAGCAGATGACTATATCGCAAAACCATTTTCTCCTCGGGAGCTTTTAGCCCGTATTTCTTCTATTTTACGACGGAGTAGTGAAGAACCAATACAACTTTCAGAGCATATTTTGCAGTACAGAAATATACTTCTCGATACTGAGAAAATGCTTGTTTTTGTATCGGATATTCCTACTGCACTTACTAAAAATGAGTACGATATTTTAGAAAAAATATGGAGAGCCCAGGGAAAACTCGTGAGTCGAGATACGCTGATGAAAGAAGTCATAGGGTATGATAATTATATGTATGATAGAACTATAGATACTCATATCAAAAACTTGAGGAAAAAACTAGATCAAAAAGATATGATTCTTACTCTTCGTGGGAAATGATACCGTTTAAATATATAGAAACTATGTCTCTCTCTCGAAAATTTGTTCTTATGCTTTTAGGAAGTGTCTGTAGTATTGCTTTACTCAATATTCTCACATTCTATTTTTTGTATAATTCTTATATTCGTATCTATCTTTCAGAAAAGATAGAAGCTCGAAAAGATGTTACGATAGAATATATTAATAATATTATTGAAAGGCAGACTTTAGAAGATATCGATAATATATTTTCTGATGTAGAAATAGAGTTTTTTGAACTTCTTGATATAAATAAAGGAAAAATTCCTCTCGAAAAAGAAGAAAATGTAAATATTGTCGTAGACTTTTTAATAAAAAGTGGAGTTACTCCAAAATATATAGAAGAGGTTATTCCTGAAAATAATCTTGAGAAAATACTACTGCTTCTCAAAGATCCTCAAAGTGCAGAGTCACAATTTGTATCACGATTGTTACTTTCTTTAGTACTTATAAATATTCTTATACTTCTGTGTGTTTGAGCTGCTACTTGGTATTTTACAAAAAAAATAATTCTTCCTATTAAAAAAGTAACATCCGAAATACAGCACCTTAAAGTATGAAAATATACAGAAAATATTCTCTATCATAAAAAAGATGAAATAGGACTTCTTATAGATTCTATCAATAATCTCAATAAACGTCTCGCACTTCAAGAAAATATTAGAAGTCGCTTATTGGCTGATATTTCTCATGAACTCAAAACACCAATCACTTCTATACAGTGTTATCTTGAGTGAATTTCAGATGGAGTCATAGAACTTTCAGAAAAAACACTCACTTCTATTACTTCAGAGATGTCTCGACTTATAGAACTTGTCAATCAGATAATGGAATACGAAAAATTTGATACAACTGAGCTACATCTTCATAAAACTTCTCAAAATCCCTATGAAGTCATTTCACAACTTCAAGAAACTCAAGAAGTATACCTTCGAGAAAAATGACAAAATATACAACTCAAAGGATCAAAAAATATTGAAATCTTTATGGATAAGGACCTATTTCTTCAACTCGTATATAATATTATTTGAAATTTTATCAAATATGCGGGAATAAATACTACACTTACGATAGATATATCGAGTAAAAAAATCATTTTTTCAGATAATGGATCGTGAATTTCAAAAAAAGAAGTTCCCTTTTTGTTTGAAAAATTCTATCAAGGAAAAAAAGAAAAAACAGGAGATATTCGTCTTCGAGGGATTGGAGTAGGGCTTTCTATTGTGAAAAAAATAGTCGAAGTTCACGACTGGAATATGAAAATATCATCGGATGTTGGGAAAGGATTTTCCTTTGAGATTATTTTCTAAAATATCTTCACTCAATTTTCACATTAGCAATTCGCATTTTTTAAATTATCTCTATAATATATTTATTAAAGAGTTTTTGTATCAAGATGGTTAAGCCTTAAAAAACTATTTTTTAACGAAACTCTTTAATTTTTTATTATTTTTTTCTCTTTTTTGAAAGTTTCTCTCAGAATATTTTTATCTTTTCTTCTTTTTTTCATATTTTGAAAAGGAGTTTTTTGATACAATACTCAATTATGAGATATGGTTCTTGCATTTACAGAACCTCCAAAAGTACAAACTATCAAAGAAATTCAAGAAAATATAGTATTTCTCGAACAAGAAAAGAAAAACTTAGAGTTTCAATGGAGTAGTTTTCGTATAGGAAATGGAACTTTAAAAGATTTTATTCGAACAGATTTAGAACAAAATGAAAAAAGTACCCTTGAAAGTCTTGTACTCAGCTATATAGAAAAAACTCGAAAAATACAAGAAAATATCAAAACAGATAGTGACTCGCAAAAAGAATTACTTCTTAAAAAACAAGACTTTTACGTCTCTCTTGTTTCTTATATAGAAATAGAAAGACTGGCAAACTTCAAGAACTTTGTTGCAGCAGATCTTCTCCTATATGAAAAAACTAAAGATGTAAGTCTCGAAATAGAACAAAAAAATATCGAAAAACAAGAACGTGTTATAACGTATGAAGCCCAAGCTCAAGAAAATGGTGAGCGTATCAGAACTCAAGTTCAAGAAAAAATATATTCTCAAGTTCAAGGAAAACTTAATATATTTGTACAGCAAGAAAAATTTCAAACCCTTGCAAATGAATCAAAAATATCTATTTTTCAAAACTTTTCAGATAAACTTTCTCAAAAATCTCAAGAAATCAAAAATACACAAAATCCCACACGTATCATAGAAGATAAAGTATATCTCTATGAAGTAGTACAAAATATACTTGAGTCTTATATTTCTCAGTGGCAATAAATAAACCGTTTAAATATTCTTTATTAGAGCTCTTGTATAAGTTCTTTTTTTGTTTCTTGAGGAAGTATTTCTTGTGATTCTATTTCAAGTCGTTTAAATAATATATAAGTAAAAATAATAACAAAAATTCCTAAAGTCGATGAAAGTGTATGTTGAAATATCTTATTGAGAAAAGAATATATATTAAATGAGTTAAAATGTTCTATTATATTTTTCCAATCCGGACTTGTATTTTGTATTTCAGAGAGTATAGAAAAGTCTTGTGTTGAAAAAACTATTGTTTTTCCAAACTGAGAAATGATTCCTATAAGGAGACTTCCCCCGATTCCAACTCAAACAAGATTCCAAAATATGCGTCCCCATTGATTTTTTGAAACCCCCAGAGAATACTTGAAATTTTCTTTCGTAAAACTTTCTTTTTCTACCGCACTTATGAGTCCAAAACTAGATTTGAGTCCTCTGTAAATTCAAAAATATACTCCAATAACAGTTGAAAGTCCAACAAATATATATCAAAGAATACTCAGTATATTTCAAACACTACCTTTAAGATACATTCCTCAGATAATAAAAAATCCTCCCGCAATAAAGATAAGTGCTGGAACTAAAAGCATATAGGCAAAAATGTACCAATAGGTAGAAAATGCTTGGGTAAGATACTTGAAACTATAGCTTATATTTTCCTGAATACTCCTTTTGGCATCCTCAAGAGTATCATGTATCGATTTTAAAACATACAGTTGGAGTGGGATAACAAGCATACTATATACTATGAAAAATACAAGTGCAATAGTCACAGCAAGACTGATATAAATACTTGTTTTTGCAGCAGCAGATCAAGATGATAATTCATCGAAAGAAATGACACTCGAAAAAATATTCATAAAAATAAATGGAAGCACTATTGTAAAAATGATATTAAAAATAATAAACGGGATACATACGGTTCTAAAAGTTTTTTTAAAAACCAAAAAAGATTGTTCTACGCGATCTAAAAATAATTCTTTTGCAATAAACATATTTTTTATATAAAAAATAAACATTTGATTTTCTCACTCTCTATTATACTATGACTTAGAAGAAAATACTATTTTTATATACTTATTTTTTATAATATGAATCCATCTCAACTTGAACTCTTAAAAACTCAAGCTCTTCAGTCAAATCCTGATGCTGAAAAATGGTTAAATCTCGCTCAAAATATAAGTCTTGGAATCAATATTTTATATATTATTATTTTTATTGTTACTTCTTATGGTCTGTATAAACTCAGTAAAAAACTTGGAGATAAATACTCTTGGCTTGCTTTTATCCCATTAGTTCAATTATATACCTATATCAAAACAGCAGGATATAGTTTTGGAAAATGATTCGCTCTTCTTGTGCTCTATAGTATTTTAGGGATAATTTCGGCGAGTATAACGATAACAGTACTTGGATTTCTTTTTTGAGGAGCAATTCAGGGGGGAAATCTAAAAAACATTATGATATATGGGTTTGTAATGGGATTTATATGAGCCTTAGTATTTGTTTTTGTAGCTTTATTTTTTCTGTATTCTGCTATGGCAAAAAGAGCTGGTCAATCTACTGGAACGGCAATTTTGATGACTTTTTTCCCGTGGTGTATGCTCTATATAGTTTCGAAAAGAATTTCTGATATATGAGTAAAACATATATCAGAAATACCACTTACTGCTCCAAAAATAAACACTGAACTCTAAAATAGTTCCTCAAGTCAATAAAAATCCAGCAAATTTGCTGGATTTTTTATCTAAAGATTTTTTACTAAGGTATGAGTATATCAAAGTATTTCTTGCACTATTTCTTCAATACTTTTTCCATCAACTTTTATAGTTATGTCAGCAAAGTTTCGATATATGTCTCTTCTTTCAGTATATATATTTTCTAGACTTATTCCTAAGTCAGGTCTATGTTCTTGCCCTTTAGAATCTTCTTCAAGTCTCTTTCTTTGCTCTTCGAGGCTTACATCAAGAAATACTCGCTGAGAGTTTTTAGGATATTTCTCTCGGTTAAATATCCTTTCCCTTACTCATTTTTGTGTTTGTATACTCAAGTGAGGAGAAAGATTATAGGTATCTACCGGGTCTATAAGATGTCTGTTTCTATCGTATGCGATACTTCCTCCTCCAAGGGAAATAATCTCACTTTTTCCAGTAAGAACTTTTTTTAAAGATTCATGTTCTTGGTCTCGAAACTTATACCATGTACCGTTGCAGACTTCTTCCACATATCGTGATATATTCATCCCTACTCCATATTTTTCTTGAAGTGTTTCTAAGATTTTTCTATCTAAATCCGTAAAAAAATTTCAGCTTTGCTTCGAAAGTTCATTTCAAATAGTTGTTTTTCCACTCGCTCTGAGTCAGTAGAGAATCGTTTTCATACAAAGAATAAAAAATAATTTATACTCTTTATATAATTTATAAACTTCTTGTCAATATTATCTTAGTCTTTCTCTGATATAGTTTGCAAGATTGGAAATCGCTATCACTTCCTGCTGCATACTATCTCGATGACGAAGAGTAACATTTCCAGCATCATAGTTTTCACTATCTATCGTGATACAAAAAGGAGTTCCTATTTCATCCATACGAGCATATCTCTTCCCGACACTTCCTGTTTCATCATATTCACAGACAAAGTTTTCAGAAAGTTCTGCATATATCTTCCTTGCTTCTTCTGAAAGTTTTTTCACTATAGGTAATATTCCTACTTTTATCGGAGCAACTTTAGGATCAAGTTTGAGATAGGTTCGAGTTTCTTCTCCTTCTCCTTCTACGGTATATGCGTCAGAGAGAGTTGCGAGAAAGAGTCTGGTGAGTCCGACACTTGGCTCTATAACATGAGGAATATATTTTTTATTATTCACTGGATCAAAATAGCTCAAATCTTGTTTTGACTCGCTCATATGAGCTTTGAGGTCAAAATCTCCTCTATGAGCTATCCCCCAAAGTTCTCCCCAACCAAATGGAAATTTGAATTCGATATCAGTTGTAGCACTAGAGTAATGAGAGAGCTCATCAGCATCGTGGTCTCTTTTTTTGAGTGAATCTTCTTTGAGTCCGATTTTTTGTATCAAAAAGTCATAACATGCTTGTTTCCAAAGAGCGTGATGCTCCATAGATGTTTCTGGTTCACAAAAATACTCTATCTCCATTTGTTCAAACTCTCGGGTTCGGAAGATGAAGTTTCCTGGAGTGATTTCATTTCGAAATGCCTTCCCTACTTGAGCCACTCCAAAAGGAATACGTTTTCGGCTCGTTCGTGCTATATTTGCAAAGTTTACGAAGATTCCTTGTGCTGTTTCTGGTCGCATATAGATGGTTGCAGAAGAGTCTTCTGTGACTCCCTGAGAAGTTCGAAACATCAAGTTAAAATTTCTTATATCTGTCCAATCATGGGCTCAACAATTTGGACACTTTAGTGTTTTTAAATTTTGAAAGTAATAATTTATTTTTTGATTTAAATTTTTTCAGGTATAACATAAATTCTTTTCTTTAAACTTAGATTTTATTTCTTGATTTAAATCTTCTTTTCATCATATACTTGGATTCCAATAATCATCTACTAATTCATTAATCTCAGAAAAATCTAAATCATTTTCATCAAATAATTTGTTCTCAGAAAATCATGCTTTTACAAATATTCACATTAAATGAAAATCAAGCTCTTTTATAATAGTATTAATTTCTAGTCAATCAGGATTTAATAATATATTTTCTTCCATTATTTTATCAGCTCTAAATCTTTGATTACAAGATTTACAATCAACGAGTGGATCAGAAAATCCCCCGACGTGTCCAGATGCTACCCATACTTGAGGATTCATGAGAATCCCTGCATCAAGCTGTACCATATCGGTTCGTTTTTGTACGAATTCTTTGAGCCAAAGATTTCGGATATTGTCTTTGAGGATACTTCCGTATGGTCCGTAGTCCCAAGTATTGGCAAGTCCTCCGTAGATTTCAGAACCTGCGTACACAAATCCTCGATTTTTTGCGAGGTTTACGATATCTTCCATTTTTACTGTCATAGTTTTATAGTTAAAAATTATTTTTGTTTTTCGAGATAGTTTCCAATGAAGTTTTTCTTGAGAAAGCCGAGAGAAAGTGTAGAAAGAAAAAATCCAAAGGTTGGAACGAGTGCATTTATGAATACTTTTTCTACTCCTATCATATTCATAAAAAAGCACATGAAAGCGTATGTTATGCAGAGAATAAATGTTTTTCTTTGCCAACTCGTTTCCCAAGCTTTTTCTGCTTCGACCCGTTTATTTCGAGCATGAAGTTCTGAGATTTCTGCAAGTATATTTTCCATAAAAAAATATTAAAAATAAAAAATCCCCAAAAGCACTTTTTGAAAAAATGCCTTTGGGGTCTAATGTTTTTAGACGGTTCCACCCAAGAGTTTTACTTTTATCTTTTTCTCTCTCTTTTACTTTCTTGCGTTTCCATAGCAGATTTCAAACAAAGATGAGAGGAAAAGAACTCAGTTTATAGTATTGATAGCAAAGTATTTGTCAAAATATTTTACAGCGTATTGTACCCTATATTGAGAGCTGAGATGAGTCCTCTCAGAGATGATTGTGCGATATCGCTGTCTTCTCCTATTCAAAAATAAATACGATTCCCTATTTTTATTTTGAAATAATTCACCGCAATGGCTCAAGTTCCTTCTGTTTTGGAGTCTCCATGCCAGTCGAGAACTTCAAAAGAAAGGGTATATTTTTCTGACACATAATCAGAGAGTTGTTCTACGATTCATTTATTTCACTTTCAGGGTTCATAATGAAAACCTTTCTCTGAGAGAGCTCATTCTACATTTATAAACTTATTTTTAAATTCTTGTACTACCGTTTTTGCTGATATCTCACTTTTTTCTTGTTCAGTGAGTTTTTGTATCACTTCTCCAATATATCGTTGCATTTCTTTGGGTATTTTATAGCCTGCTTGTTCTATGACAAAACTAGCTCATCACTTTCCTGACTGAGAATTGATACGAATAGGAGTATAGGAAAGTCCTATATCTTTGGGATCTATAGGAAGATAGGGATTATCCCATTTTTTACCTCGTTTTTGAGCATCAAATCATTTTTTAATAGCATCCTGATGTGAACCACTAAAGGCTGTATGAACAAATTCTCAAAGATAGGGGTGTCTTGGAGGAATAGGAAGTCCTGTAATCTGAGTTATTTTCTGAGCAATATCTCATATAAAACTCAAGTCTAAGTTTGGAGGTATTCCTTGAGTAAACATATTGAGTGCGAGTACTTCGAGTGGGACATTTCCAGCACGTTCACCATTTCAAAAGAGTGTTCCCTCCACTCTATCAGCTCCAGCCTTGAGTCACAATTCGGTTGCAGATATTCCTGTTCCACGGTCATTATGTGTATGTAAGCTTATGATAATAGCAATCGCTTGGTTTATATCTTTTCTGTTATACTTGAGTTCTCGTACCATCCATTCTATTTTATCGGCATATCTATCTGGAGTAGTATTTTCAACCGTTGCAGGAAGATTTATAATTACTTCTTTCCCTCGAAATGCAGACCATTTTTCGATAACAGCTGCACAAATATCTCTTGCAAACTCTATTTCTGTTCCTGTAAAACTTTCTGGAGAATACTGAAATATTATATTTCAAGAAAAATCACGAAACTGCTCTTTGATATTTCATACTCAAGCGAGTGCTAAGTCGATCGTTTGTTGTTTTGAAAATCAGAAAACTATGTTTCTTTGAGTTGAGGAAGTAGAGTTATACAGATGTACTATAATATTTTTTGCTCATTCAAGAGAAAGTCTTGTTTTTTCTATGAGTTCTTTCTTTGAAGGAACCAAAACTTGTATCGTTACGTCTTCAGGAATAAGTTCTTCTTCTATGAGCTTTCGTACAAAGTTATAATCTTCTTGTGATGCCGAGGGAAATCCTATCTCGATTTCTTTAAACCCCATACGTACAAGAATAAGAAAATGTTCTATTTTTTGTGCTACGGTCATAGGATTTTCAAGAGATTGATTTCCATCTCGCAGATCTACACTTACCCATCTTGGAGCTTTTTCTATATCTGTATCGGGCCAAGTTCTATCTAGAAGTTTAAAATGGGAATTTCATGGGATTGTGTATTTAGAATTTGCAATATCTCAAAAATTTGTAACTCAGGCATGTATTTCTTCTATAGTTTTCATAATTTTATATCTTAGAGAATAAAAAAGCTCTCTTCGTTTTCTTGAAGAGAGCTTATAAAAAATATTTTTATACTACAAAGACCACTTCAAGATGTAAATCTGAAGCAGAAGCAGTGCAGAAGATGTATGTATTTGGTATTGCATAAAAGAAGTTACATATATCGGTACAGATATTTATATTTTTTACAGAAGCTTTGTCAAATGTTTTAGAGTGCTTCGTCACTGATAAGACTTTCTATTTGTTTATAGTCTTCAAATCATCGAGCAGCCAGTCTAAAAATCCATCCTCTTGTCGCGTTTGCATCGTAGTCAGTATATGTATCTACCAATCCGAGTTCACTTGCTGTTTTTGCATAATCTTCTTGCCAGTTTGAAGTTGAGTATTTTTTTTCTATTTTCCGTGCTTTAAAAATAAGTTTTACAGCTTCAGACTTTGTGATATTATCATCTGGTCTAAAAGTTGGGTTTGCTGCAATATATCATGCTGAGAGCATCCATTCTATATATTTACATCCCCAATCTTTTGTAAGATCACTAAATTTTCCTTCACACTTTTCTGGAGGTGTAACTCCCGCAAGTTTTGCTACTATCTTAGAAACTTCTTTTCGAGTGATAGTTCCTTCGACTCTATATTCACTATCTGTTGTTACAGAAGCTATGATTCATTTATCTGCGAGATAATTCGCAGCTTCTATTTCTTTAGTAGACTCTAAAGGAGAGCTACTTGCAAAACTTGTGAAACTAAAAAAACATAAAATAACAGCACTTAAGATGATTCTCATAAAAAGCAATTATAAAATAGTATTCCTATAATATGTTTTTTTTTCTCTTTTCAAAAGAGAAGCTCTTGACGAATATATCTATTTATGAAGAAAAATCTTTATAGGTTTTTGCTACGATTTCGAACATCCATCCTCGTGTTGCTGAAGCATTGTAATCTTTAAATTTTTCATCGATATATCCGAGGTAATACGCAGAAGAAATATAGTCTTCTTGCCAGGAAGTCGTTTGATATCGTTTTGCTATTTCTTTTGCTTGAAATATGAGTTTTAAAGCCTCTACTTTCGTGATATTCTCATCTGGTCGAAACGCTTGCTTTCCGACGATGAATCCACTATCGAGTGCAGTTTCAATATATTTACAAGCCCAGTCATTTGGCACATCTAAAAATACCTCTCTACAATTTTGGTTTATCGTCTTTCCAGAAAGATTTATAATAATCTTCATCACTTCTTTTCGAGAAAGATTTTCTGCAAGTTTATAATCAGATGGACTAAGACTCTGAGAAGTAATAACTTTTTTCCCTGCTAAAAACTCAGCTGCTGCTCGCTCGGGAGAAAGAGTTTTTATTCCAATAGAACTTTTCGTATAGATATATCACATATCTCTACAGCATGCTGTGAGATTTCCTTCTTTGCAGTTTCCAGATTGCAAAAATATTTTCTGGAGCTCTGGAGTTTTTATGACTGCTTTCCATCACTCTGGAAGCCAGTTTGGTGATATAGCACTCCCTTTTTGAAATACTCAACAACTTTGTTCTTGAGAGACACTTAGGTACTGGTTTTCTTCCAGTCAAAAAACTCACAGAAAACATATCTGTGAGAAAAAAAATCAAAAAAGTAATTTTTTAGAAAAATTCATATATTAGAGTTCAAGAAGAAATTTAAAAAGTTCTTCTTCCTCAGGAGTCAGTTCTACATCAGGAGCTTCATAGCTAAAGTCTGCGTAACTTCGTGCAGAAGTACTAAAAATCCATCCTCGAATCGCAGAAGTATTATAGTCTATATATCCAGTATCTATGAGATCTTCTGATTGTGCTTTTGAAACATATCCAGCTCTCCAATCGTCATTCGTATTTTTTTGTAGATTTTTTGCTTGCATAATCATTTTAAGAGCTTCAATCTGAGTGATGTTATCATTTGGTCGAAAGGTAGCATTTGCTGCTATATATCCATTTGCAAGAGCTGCCTCAGCATATTTACATCCCCAGTCTGAAGACCCTACATCAGAAAATTTTCAGGCACAACTTGTTCCAAGAGTTTTTCACGAAAGATTCATCATCACTTTGAGCATTTCTCGACGAGTGATATTAAAATCTAGATTATACTTGAGTATATCAGTGGAGTTATTATTAATAACCCCTTTTGTTGCGATAAAGTTTGCTCCTTGAATATTGTGTTCGGTATAAGCACTTACACTTGTTACAAAAAGCGAAGAAATAAGAAGCATTACGAGAGATATTTTTTTCATATAAGAAATTTATAAAAATAAAAGATTCATACATTAGAACGAGAAAACAAATAAAAAGTGACGTTTTACATTCGAAGATTTTCTAAATACGTGATACGTTCTTCTAAAGGAGGATGAGACATAAAGAGTTTTTTAAATCAAGAGTGTGTTTGAGTACTGATTTGCATCATCGCAAGTTTTTCACTATCTTTTGGAGCAAGTCCTTTCATACGTCCGAGAGCCTCAAGAGCTGCTATCATTTTTTCTTTTCCTACGAAACGAGCACTTCCTTCGTCTGCTTTAAACTCTCGATGACGACTAAAAGCCATAACTACGGTAGAGGCTAATACTCCTAATACTATTTGAAGCACGAGATATACTGCTTGATATCAGATCCAGCCAAGTTTTCCATCAGTTCGACTATTGATAAACTCTGCTGCGATACGTGCAAAAAATATAACGAAAGTATTCATCACTCCACTCAAAAGAGTCATAGTTACCATATCTCCATTGAGAATATGAGCCATTTCATGAGCTACTACTGCCTCTATTTCTTGCTCTGACATCATATCGAGAAGTTCACTCGAAACTGCTACTAAAGAACTATTTTTCGTAGCTCCTGTTGCGAAAGCATTTGGATCTTGTGCATGATAAAATCCTATTTCAGGAAGTTTGATACCAGATCTATTTGCTATCTCAAACACTGTATCATACACTACTTTTTCTTTACGAGAAAGACTAGATATATCTTCTTGTTTGAGAGGAACTATCCCATAAGCTTTTTTTGCAGACCATCTGGAAATAGCAAGAGAGAAAAATGCTCCAAGAAACCCAAAGGTCGCAGCATATATCAAAAGTCCTATATAGCTCGTTCCTGCAGCAGCTGTTATATTTATCCCAAATACTCGTTCTATGATTATAACAATTACTGAAAAAAGAAACAGTACTGCAATATTGGTTAGAAGAAATAATCCTATTCGTTTCAAAAACATATATTTTATTTTAAAAAATAAACTACTTCTATTTTATATCCCCAATCATATTTGTCAAAACATCTGCATCTTTCTCACTTGATATTCAGTGAAATCTTTTTCTAGAAATTTTTGAATAATTTGCAAATCATACTTGAGGTTATGTCCTATAATTTGAATATCATGAAGAAGAAGCTTTTGTAAAAATTTTTGTACTATTTCTGAAGAGATTTGAGGTCATGTATGAAGAAGATTTATATAAAAAATATTATTTTCATCTGAAAGTATACTGATTCATACAAGCTCAGCCTCACGTACATTGAGACTGGTAGTCTCGGTATCTAACACTATTTTTTTATATCCCATCAAATGATTTTCAAGTTCCTGAAGTCCTCTTTCATCAGCGACTATTTGCACTTTTTTTCCTGTATCAATCCATTTTTTCTTCTGAACCTGTGTATCGTGTAGCAAAGAAAAAAACTCAAGTTCTCGAAAAAATTCAAAGAGTTCGGGAGTAAATATATTTTTAGGATGAAACTCATAGTCATGAATATCAAAACCAGGAAGTTCCATATCACAGGCAAGAGTTGCAAGTTTTTGAGAAAGAAATGCAAGGTCTCGACCTTCTATAAATTTCTCAAGAGTTTTTCCTTTTAAAAGTTTTAAGACTTCTTCAGGAGTATCGTTTGGAAGACTTTGATTATTTTCTAGAGTAGCTATCGTTCCATATATTTTTTCTAAACTTCAGAAATAGTTGAGAAGTACTTGGGCCTTCACTGGACCGATGCCCGAGATTCCAGGGATATTATCAGAAGTATCTCAGCATATTGCGAGATAGTCTCGGACGCAACTCGCTGGAACTCAAAACTTTTCAAATGTTTCCTCAAGACCAGATATCTTTTTTCGCTGTGTATCATACACTTTTACTTGTTCGTTTACCAGAGCATAGAGATCTTTATCACCTGAAAGGATATATATCTCATTTGAGCTTTCTTGCGAGAGTCGAGTTGCAAGAGTCCCTATCACGTCATCTGCTTCATATCCAGGTATTTCTATGATATTCATATCCATACGTGCTATCAACTCTTCTATATCCCCTATCTGACTTCGAAGACTATCTGGCATACGTTCTCTCGTAGCCTTATAGTCAGCATAGAGCGTATGACGAAAATTATCTCCTTTTGCATCTTTGATAAACACGACATAGTCTGGTTTTTCTTTTACCAGTTGTTGGGTCAAAAACTTAGCCATTCCAAAAGTAGCATTTACTATTCTTCCATCTTTGGTAGAAAATTCTGGCAAGGCAAAGAACATTCTATAAATAAATGAATTTCCATCGATAAGATATATTTTTTTAGACATACTGGATTTTATTGAATTTATATGCTATATTTGCATAGTATATTTAAAAAAATCTCACTTCCTAAAAAAAAGATATGCTTGATGGAAAAACCGAAATTCCAAAAGTACATACAGATGAATACTATAATCAAATGCTCGTACTTACGGCAATATCATCGTATAATAGAGAAGAAGGACGAGGATATATCACTGGAAAACAAGCGATGCTCGGAAGAGATGATCCTGACATCAATAAACATTGTATTGCGTATGAAGCATCTCTTATTTGATGGCAAAAATTTCTAAATTGAAAAATGACTTTTCAAGATTTTTGTGAAAGAATTCATGAAATTTATATGATTTGAAATACTCATATTTGAATTGAAGCTGGAAGAATTCGAAATAATACCATTTTTATTTGAGGTGAAAGCTGAGAAGTACATGATTCTCTTTTTATTAATCCATCTCCACTTCATATAGAAAAATGACTTCAAGATATAGGCGATTTTATCAGAAAATCTCTCGATGAAAAAGATTCAGATGTAAAATATATTTCTTGAAAGATTCACTATTTACTCACCGTACTTCATCCATTTCAAGACGGAAATGGTCGTCTTGCGAGAATTCTAGGAATTACTTTTGTAGAGAATTTTGGAATGAAAGATAGTAGAGGTTTTACCTTTTTGGCTGAACTCTTAAAATCAAAAAACTGAGAAAAAACGATATATGAAAAAACAGTAGGATGAGCCTATGAAGAGAAACTTACTCAAAAAATCAAGAAAAGTTCTACCTCAAAAGAGTATACAAAAGACGGAAAATCCTATTATTTATGAAATAAAGACCTAGATTTTCAAGACTATATAGAAGAACTTGATTTAGAATGACCCAGTGAGGCATTTGTAAATATTTTAAACCTCGTAGAAGAACATAAAGAACTTTTAGAAGTTATTATTAATATTTTTTTAAAAGCAAAGTCTCTCCCTGGAGATCATATACTTATCTGGAAGTTTATCACTCGACTTTTCCAGTCAAGTTCTGAAATCTTAGATGGGAAAGAAAATACGGTACTTGTTATAAAAGATGAAATTCTTCTTTCTATTATATACCAAATTGATGGAAAATTAAAAAGTACTAGTGTAAGAAATTTTCTTATTTTAATACATGCTTTTCAAAAAAACTTGCACCAAGTTTGAATAGATATCAAGATAGAGGAAAGTTTTTTTTCTTATGCTGAAAAAATATGAGTTCTCCCTTCTGATATAGTATCAAAGAGAATAAAAGAGAAGATCTTAGGTCTAGTTATTTTTACTCCTTAGTACTTCCTCTTATTATACAAATCAAGTTCTACTCCAAAATACTCTTTCATATCTTCATTGACTCCACCATAACTAAAATGGTGCGTTTGCGATCCAGAAGTCAAGACACAGTAAGAAGCAAGAACAGTCCCAAGTTGACAGGCTGTTTTCCAATCATACCCTTCGATATGTGCCTTGAGA
>JAYTJZ010000095.1:0-24289 GCA_043730605.1 Candidatus Altimarinota bacterium | reverse complement strand
AGAAGATGCCCCTTTTTATATATTTGAACAATCAAAAATAGAGCATATCAACGATATGACATGGATTCTGTGTAGTGTGACTCCTTATAGTCTCATGCTTCGAGCGCATAGTTTTAAAGATTCTCAAACAAAAAACTCTGATATCAATATGGCAGTGTTTAACTATCCGATTCTCATGACTGCAGATATCATAGGATATGATGTGGATAGAGTTCCTGTGGGACAAGACCAAAAACAACATCTTGAGTTTGCACGAGATATAGCAGAAAGTTTTAACAAAACCTATAAGCAAGACTTTTTTAAACTTCCAGAACCACATATTCAGGAAGATGTCGGATTGATACCAGGAATAGACGGACGAAAGATGAGTAAAAGTTATGATAATTTTATTGGAATCTTTGACGATGAAGCAACTCTCAAAAAACGTATCATGTCCATCGTGACGGATGATACTCCTCTGGAAGCTCCAAAAAATCCTGAAACCTGTAACGTTTTTGCCCTGATAAAATTCTTTACAACACAGGAAAAACAAGATGAAATTGCAGCAAAATATCGAGTAGGAGGCTATGGATATGGACACGCAAAACTCGAACTTTTTTCTATTTTATTGGATTATTTTGCTCCTGCACGAAAAAAATATGAAAAGTATATGCAAAACTATGACTTAGTGCAGCAACAACTCGATATTGGAAATAAAAAAGCAAGAGAAATACACAATGAAAAATATAAAAAACTCAAAGAAATAGTAGGATTATAAAGAAGAAATAAAAAAAGTTCAGTGGAAATACTGAACTTTTTTTTTAAAATCACATTTCATAATCAAAACGTTTGATATCGGGATTATATTTATAGATGATACCATACTCTTCATTTTCGTATTGTTGATAGTCTGTCGGGATGAAATTTATATATTTTTCAGAAAAAAGTTTTTCAGGATTTATAGCAGAATCTTCACCAGGATGATCTGATACATACCGAGCATCAGCCTGTTCGAGATAGAGCAGATTGATTTCTCGAATAGCTTTTGCGAGGAAATTTGAACACTTGGTATCTCCCAGGATATCGTCTTCATTTTTTTCAGAGAGTTTCGGAAGAATAATCTTACTATCAGCTTCTATGGCTTGTATGAGCTCTCCTGTGAGAGGGATATCTTTTTGAGAAATATAGAGATAGGTTTGCTCTACTTTTTCCGTCATAAAAGTACAAGACTCTTCAGGAGATCCGAGACTTTTTGCGAGAGAAAGAAACATAAAGAGAGACTTTTCTCGAGATCCTCCCTTTCCTTGCATGATAGCAGCAAGAACTTTTGCTCCAGAAGGAGCATCACTCTGAGCAGCTACTATTTTATAATATTTGGAAGCTTCTTTTCCATCGTTGAGATAAAAGTAATAAATATATCCGAGATAGTAGGGTATTTTATAACTGTGACATGGATTTTGATAGATAGGGTCGCTCGTTATTTTTTGTAAATCATCTTGTACTGCTATGAGCGCTACTTTATCTGCGTCACAAAAATTTTTCACTCCCTTGAGTCAAAGAAGTTTTCCCTGAGAAACATTATTTTTTATTTCTGCCTCACTCAAATTTTCATTATCACTTTCGTTGGATGGAAGCAAAAGCTGTCCTATGATGTATGGGCTTTCAAAATAGGGATCAAGCTCAGTAATGAGCTCCATCATAGCATAGAGATATTTTTTGTATTCTCAGCCGATGACATTTCCTCCGATATATTGAACGGTTTGAAGCCAAAACATATCAGCCATCATATTGCGAAATCCAAAGCTACTCATCTTTGCAGTTTCTGGAGTAGGAAGTTTTTCTGGATGTTGTACGATATGAGCCTGTATATACCTATACTTTGAATAGTTGAGTTCGGAGATTTTATAAAATCCAAACAATACAGGAATAAGAGATAGGACTACTATTATTTTTGTTTTCATATATTTTGAGTCTTGAAATACTATTAGATATCATCTCCATCTATATCGATAGTGATACTTGGTTTTTCTTTTTTACATAGGTGCATACGTCGTTCAGCTCCTTCGCCTTCACTTTGAGTGTATACTGTTTTTGAATGTTCACTGATATAAGAATGTACTTTTTTTCTTTCATAGGATGTAAGGAAAGGAAGAATTATTTCTTTTCCAGTACTTTGAACGAGCCTGATTTTAGATTCTAAGAATGCAAGAAGTTTTTCATCTTTTCTTTCCAGATAGTCATTTATCTCTAGATGGATATGGATATGAGCTTCTTGTTTTTTTGAAATCAGGAGTTTAAGTATATGAGTGAGTGTTTCGAGATTTTTCCCGTGAGGACCTATCAGAAGAGCAGAGTCTGTACTCTTGAGAGAAACACGATAGATGTGTTCAGCTTCTTGCGTAACACTCAGTTCGGAAAAATCTATTGCTAGTTTCACAAAAAACTCTTGTACCAGATTTTCTAAAGATACGAGCATAGTTTACATAACTTATAAAACTAAATAATTTAGAAAATAGGGTAAGGAATTTTTCCTTTTTTACAAGTTTTTATAATTTTTTGACTTCAGGGCAAAAAGGCTTACTATTCGCTCTATCATTTTATTACTTCGCATTTATACCCCTCACAGCATATGGTTCAAAACGTAGACGATTATTATTCAAGTATTTCTTCCAGTCCTGATACTTCTTCTCCTTCTGCTTCAAAAACTCAGCCTCTTCTCCTTAAGAAAAAAATTAAAATAAAGGCAAAAAATACAGAAGAAGATGGGATACCTCCTCTTTCTAGTATTCTCGAAGTACAAGAAGCTGAAACCCTTCCAGAAAAAATACATGAAAGTCTTAATGATGCTCTTGAAAAAAACCAAACTTCAAAAGTGACAATTGTTTCACGTGTGGAGGTGCCGGGGAGAAATTTTGTAAAAAAAGATATTTCATCTCATTCTCAGAATCCACATAACTCTCAAAGATCTCATACTTCACAAGGTTCTACGAGAATAAAAACTCCAGTTTCTTCAGGGCCTCTTCTTGTGGGAGAAGATACTCCAGTAGAAGAGATTATCGTACTTGCAGAAAAATCTGCTCCAAAATTTAAACCAGGATTTTCAAGAGTTGCAACCAAACCAAACTATAATACTCCAGTAGCTCGAGATGATGAAAGATCTGGAAAAAAAGGAAAAGTATTCTCAAACGACCCTCGATCAGGACGATACAAAAATAATTTTGATACTGAAGATGCTGGTTTCACGAGATCAACGAAACTCAAAACACGTAAAAAAGAAGAAAAAAAGATAGAAGATATCACTCAAAATCTCACGACTCGAACGGGGGAAATTGTCATTATTCCTGAGTTTCTCTCATTAAAAGAATTTTCAGAAAAAATAGGAGTTCCTCTTTCGGGGCTTATCGCGGAGTTTATGAAAAATGGGATGATGATGACGATTAATTCTCAAATAGACTTTGATACTGCGACCCTCATCGCTGAAAATTTTCATGTAAAACTTGAGAAAGATGCATCTGCTGGAGTAGGAATTGTAGAACTTGCTTCGGGAAATATCAAAGAATTTCTTGCAGAGGATGATCCAAGTAAGTGTATTATCAGACCTCCAGTTATTTCTATTATGGGGCACGTTGATCATGGAAAAACATCACTTCTTGACTATATACGATCTGCAAAAGTAGCTTCAGGAGAAGCAGGAGGGATTACTCAAAGTATAGGAGCCTATCAAGTAGAGTATAATGAAAGAAAAATAACATTTCTCGATACCCCAGGGCATGAAGCTTTTACGATTATGCGATCTCGAGGAGCGAAATCTACTGATATTGCGATTCTCGTAGTTGCAGCAGATGAAGGAGTGAAACCCCAGACGATAGAGAGTATTTCTCATGCAAAAGAAGCAGGAATTCCTGTTATTGTTGCTATCAATAAAATGGATAAAGAAGGAGCAAATCCAGATCATGTAAAAGCACAACTTGCAGAATATGGACTGAATCCTGAAGAATGGGGAGGAGATACTCCTATGGTTCCTGTTTCAGCACATACAGGATTTGGAATAGATGATCTTCTCGAAATTATTCTTCTTGTTTCGGATATGTTAGAACTCAAGGCAAATCCGCAACGAAATGGGATTGCAACGATTCTTGAATCTCATCTTGATATGCAGTTAGGACCAGTTGCTACTGTTCTCGTAAATACAGGAACGATAGAAAAAGGGTCAGCTATCGTCTGTGGAGCTTCCTATGGAAAAGTAAAAGTTCTCAAAGATTATCTTGGAAAAGGCATTAAATTTGCTCTTCCAGGTATGCCTGCTCTTCTTGTTGGTCTTGATCGAGTTGCTGAAGGAGGAGATATCCTTCAAGTTGTTTCATGAATTGATGTGGCAAGACAAAAATCTATAGAGTATCAAGAATTTCTTTCTCATAAAAAGAAACTCAAAACTTCTCAACTTGATATTCTGATGACTCGTATTAAGTCAGGAAATCTCAAACATCTCAAGGTAGTAGTAAAAGCTGATACCAACGGAAGTCTCGAAGCGATTAAAAATGCACTCGTAAAACTTTCAACCGAAGAAACGAGTGTTTCTATTATTCACTCTGGAGTAGGAAATATTACGGAAGGAGATGTACTTATGTGTGGAGGAAGTTCTGCTATTTTGATAGGATTTGCTGTTCTTGTTGGAGTAAATGCCAAATGAGCTCTTGAAAAATCAGGAGTAGAATTTATCCAAAGTAAAATCATCTATCATATCACGGAGCGTATAGAAAAAATAGTGACGGGAATGCTTGATCCAAAAGAAGTAGAAGTAACTTTATGTGAAGCGAAAGTCGGAGGTATTTTTTATAGTTCTAAGAAGTTTATGGTTATTGGTCTGGTTCTTAAAGAAGAAGGAAGTAGTATACAAAGTAAGGCTTTTGTTCGAGTAATACGTGGTGATAAAGTAGTCGCAAAAGGAGTGATAGAATCTCTCAAGCAAGGAGTCGAGGAAGTACATAGACTGGAAGGTCCTATAGAGTGTGGAATAAAACTCAAAGGAACGAGTAATGTAGAACTCAAAGATACTTTGGAAATATATAAAATAGTAATAGAAAAATAATATGAACTATTTTCAATCGATACCGATGTTTTCAGAAATGACAGAACAAGATCAAGAAAGTCTTTCGGATTTTTGTCAGTCGCAGACTCTCAGTCCATGAGAAATATTGTTTCGAGAAGGAGATGAGCCACAAGCTCTCTATATTATAGCATCCGGAGAACTTTTTATAGAAAAAAGTATGAATGGAGAAAATCAAACGATAGCAACTCTCTGATTTGGAGAAATGGTAGGAGAAATGGCTTTTTTCTGAGAACCACCACTTCGAAATGCCAGTGTTCGAGCAAAGACAGAAGTGAAACTTATTGTCATACTACATTTTAGTATGCGATCTATGCTTGAAAAGTACCCAAAACTTCACATGCATTTTCGCTCTATCATTGAGGAGAGAGAACAAAAAAATGCACATATATAAAAAAGTAAAAAAAGATTTGCCTTTCTTATTTTTTTCGATACAATTCGCGAGCTTATAATCTCAAAGAGATATCACAACACATGTCAAAAGAAGATAAAATAGAGGTAGAAGGTACTATAATTCAGTCTCTACCCGGCCTGGTTTTTGAAGTTCAATTACCAGAGGATTTATGATGAGGTATTGTACGAGGACATTTAAGTGGAAACATGAGAAAAAACTTTATCAAACTCATAGAAGGAGACAAAGTTACTATAGAACTCAGTCCCTATGATCCAAGTAAAGGAAGGATTACCTATAGAAAATAATTTTATTTAATATTTTAGATTTTTATGAAAGTTCGAACTTCAGCAAAAAAAATATGTCAAAACTGCAAAATAGTATTGCGAAGATTTCAATGAAGAAAGTGTGTACGAGTTATTTGCTCGACGGATCCAAAACATAAACAAAGACAAGGTTAATATTTTATTTTACTATTTTTTATTGCATTATGGCAGCTAGAATCGCCGGTGTTATACTTCCAAGTGGGAAACATTCTGAAATAGCCCTTACGTATATATATGGTATAGGAAGAACAAAAGCACAAACTATTCTTGATAGTGTGAAAATAGAAAGAACTCGAAAAATAGACGACCTTTCTGAAACAGAACTCGATTTGATACGAGACGTGTTAAAATCTCATATCGTAGAAGGAGATCTTCGAAGACTTATTTCTGGAAATATAAAGAGACTCCAAGAAATACGATCATATAGAGGGGTTCGACACCAAAAGAGACTTCCAGTTCGAGGACAAAATACAAAAACAAATGCTCGAACAAGAAAAGGAAAATCAGTGGCAATCGCTGGAAAGAAAAAATAGTTTATATCTAAAAAATAAATCTTAGAGAATATGGCTACTCAGGTAAAAAAAACGAAAAAAACAAAGAAAATTGTTCAAATTTGACAAGCACACATTCTTGCATCATTTAATAATACTATTGTAAGTATTACTGATGAACAAGGAAATGTACTTTCTTGGGCAACAGGAGGTTCGGTGGGGTTTAAAGGAGCACGAGAATCTACTCCATATGCTGCACAAATGACTTCAGAGCAAGCAGTACAAAAAGCGAAAACACTTCATGGACTTGAAGTAGTAGACGTATATATTAAAGGTATTGGAGTTGGTCGAGAACAAGCTATTCGAGGACTTATATCAGGAGGAGTTGACTTACGGTCTATCTTTGATGTAACTCCAGTTCCTCATAATGGATGTCGAAAAAAGAAAGTTCGAAGAATGTAATTTCAAGTTTTTAGTATCACTAAAAACAATATAATTTTATTTTTGTATCTTAAAATAGGAAACATGCGATATACTTGACCTAAGAAAAAACTTTGTCGAAGAGAGGGAATTAATCTCTTTGGAACTGAAAAATACGATCTTGAAAAAGGAAAAAGAAGTGTGCTACGAACCAGAAAAGCTTCTGAGTTTGGAACACAGCTTCGAAAAAAACAACTTGCAAAAAGAATGTTTGGTCTTTCTGAAAAACAATTTTTTTCATATTATACAAAAGCTCAAAAATCAAGCTTATCAGGAACTACCTGAGAAAAAATGCTAAAATTTCTTGAACTTCGACTCGATAATGTAGTATACCGATCAGGTTTTGCTCGAACTCGAATGCAGTCTCGACAATTTGTAGGACATGCACATTTTACGCTCAATGGGATAAAAGTTTCTATTCCTTCTATTTCTTTAAAAGTAGGAGATGTTATAGAACTTCGAGCAAAACTTAAAGAATCACCTTTGTATAAATCTCTTCTTGAAGAACTCGAAGAATTTGCAAAGGATGCAAAAAGAAAAATTTCAAGTGCGAAATGGATTGAAGTAGATGTAAAAAATTTAAAAATTACCGTTACAGGTCTTCCTGAAAAAGAAGACTTTGATCAAGTGATAGATATTCAAAAGATAGTAGAGTTTTACTCAAAATAATAATTCCTTCTTTTCAGACCTTCCTATCTTATTTTTCAAACACAAAAAAGTATGCATATTCTTCATAATACTATTGGAGTTCCAAAAATTACACAAAATAATAGCGACGAAAACACAGCAGTATTTACGATGAGTCCTCTTCCACGATGATACGGAATTACTCTTGCAAATTCACTTCGAAGAGTAGCACTTTCCTCTATTCCAGGGACAAAAGTAACAGGAATAAAAGTAAAAGGAGTGAGTCATGAATATTCAACTCTTCCAGGAATCAAAGATTCAGTAGTAGATATTATGCTCAATCTCAAAGGACTCGTTATCGATAAAACACAAACAGGAGTAGAATGGATTCGACTCTCTAAAAATAAAGCAGGAAAAGTAACAGCAGCTGATATTACAGTTTCATCAGGAATAAAAATACTTAATCCTGATATGTATATCACAGAAATAGATCAAGATAAACTTGAACTTGAAATCGAAATACGAATCGAAAAAGGAGTAGGTTACATGGGGGTAGATGATTTGAAAGAACGAGAAGAGGATATTAATGTTCTTCTTATAGATGCAAATTTTTCTCCAGTACTGAATGTAAAATACGACATTACTTCTACTCGTATCGGAGACCTTACGAACCTCGATGCTATGGAAATGACGATTTCAACAAATGGAGTTCTTTCTCCAGGAGAAGTATTTAAGTTTTCAGGAGATATGCTTGCTTCCTACTTCAGTCTCTTCAATGAAGATGCACTTCAAGTAGAATGACACTTCATCGGAAACGTAAAAGATCTTCTCAATCGAGAAAAAGAAGAAGTAAAAGAAGAACTAGAAAAAGAAAGTTATACTCCGATTGAAATTATGGGACTTTCTCCAAGAACGCTCAATGCTCTGATTAATGGAAATATCCTTTCTATCGAACAACTTACTAAATGTACAGAGACAAAACTTTCTTCTATCAAAGGATTTTGAAAAAAAGCAATGACTGAAATACGAAGTTCTCTCAATGATAGAGGGTTGAAACTCTTAGGAGACGATTAACATACATTAAGAAAAATTTAATTTACTATATTATTAAGAGTTATGAGACATAAAGTCAGAAAACATCTCAAGTTTAAGAAAAAATCATTTCAACATAGAAATGCAATGCAAAGAAACTTAGTTACTTCTTTTTTCCTTCACAAAGGAATTACTACTACAGAAAAAAAAGCAAAATCAATTATTCCTATGATTGACAAGCTTATCAATGTAGTAAATACAAAAGATGAGATGAATGCTATAAGATCAGTGATGGAATATCTTTTTACAGAAGAGTCTTCACGTGAACTTTTTTCTCACGTTGCTCCAAAATATAAAGGATTACGAACTTCGGGGTTTACTCGAATTACTCCTATTAAATATAGAGATGGAGACAATGCAAAACTTGTAGCTCTTGGACTCGTATAATATTTTTAGTTTCTTACTTGAATGAGAAAAATTATGAAAACTCTCACCCCTAAACAAATAACATCAACAGAAAGAAAGTGGTACATCGTTGATGCACAAGGTAAAAACCTTGGAAGACTTGCTTCTTCTGTAGCTACCATACTTCGAGGAAAAAATAAAGTTGATTTTGCAACACATATGGATAATGGAGACTATGTTATTGTTATCAATTGTGATAAATTTACCGTAACAGGAAATAAACTTGCAGATAAGATGTATCATAAACATACTGGATTTCTTGGAGGACTCACTTCTACTCCACTTGGAAAACTTCTCGTGAAAAAACCTACAAGACCTTTTGAAGCTGCTATCAGTGGAATGCTTCCAAAAAATAAACTTCGAAGTGATATGATGGATCGATTGAAACTTTTTACTGGTTCTGAGCATACATTTGCTGCTCAACAGCCAGAAACATTAACATTATAATTTTACCTATACCATGGCTCAAACTTATACGTACTCTCTTGGGAAAAGAAAAACAGCTTCTGCTCAAGTAAAACTTTTTGAAGGGAAAGGAGAATCTATGATTAATAGTAGAACTCTTGAAAACTATATCACTCGAAAAGATTTATTTGAAACAGTATTTTCTCCTCTTAAACTTTGTAAAGTAGATGACTCTACATACTTCGTAGTAGAAGTTGCAGGCTCAGGAGAAAGTGCACAAGCAGCAGCTATTGCTCACGGACTTGCTCGTGCGCTTGCTGAAAAAGATCTTTGAAATAGAAAAATCTTGAAAGCAGCATGACTCCTTACGAGAGATGCAAGAAAAGTGGAAAGAAAAAAACCAGGACTCAAGAAAGCACGAAAATCTCCATCTTGGTCGAAACGTTAATATTCTTGTTTTCAAGAATCTCAAATTTATATTCTCTATTATTTAGAAAATGCCTACTATTAGCCAACTTGTAAAAAAACCTCGAATAGATAAGGTGAAGAAATCAAAATCACCAGCTCTTCAAGTTATAAAAAACTCTATTAAAAAATGAGCCATATCTCAAAAATCGAGCCCATTTAAAAGAGGAGTATGTACAAAAGTTACTACGACTACTCCAAAAAAACCAAACTCTGCCCTTCGAAAAATCGCAAAAGTTCGTCTTACTAACGGGTATGAAGTGAGTGCTTATATTCCAGGTGAAGGACACAATCTTCAAGAACATTCGGTAGTGATGATACGAGGAGGTCGGGTAAAAGATCTTGTCGGAGTTAAATATCATATTGTTCGAGGAGTACTTGACTGTGAAGGAGTAAAAAATAGAAAACAAAGTCGAAGTAATTATGGAGCGAAACGACCAAAAAAAGCTAAATAATACGAGGTATAGAAGTGAAAAAGTATTTTTTCACTTTTTACTTCATATTATTTATAGTATGAAACATGTATATTTTGGAGTAAGTTAGGCAATAACTGAAAAAAATTCAAAAATACATACTTTACTTGTTTATTGCAATACTCTATGTCTCTCCCAGAAAAAGATAATAAAGATATGATCACTAAGTTTACCAACTATGTGATGCTTGATGGAAAAAAATCTCTTGCACGTCAAATTATGCAAGAAACATTTGCTGAAATAGAAGCAAAAGGACAAAAAAGTCCTCAAGCAGTATTTTTCAAAGCACTTGAAAATATTATGCCTCGAATTGAGGTTCGACCAAAACGAGTTGGAGGTTCTATCTTCCAAGTTCCTTCAGAAGTAAAACCAAAAAGACAGTTATTCCTTGCTGCAAAATGGATTATTGACTCAGCTCGAAGTAAAAAAGGTGCTGCATTTTCTAAATTTCTTGCTGGTGAACTTATAGAAGCTTCAAACGAATCTGGAACAGCATTCAAGAAAAAACAAGATGTATACAAAATGGCTGAAGCAAATAAAGCATTTGCTCGATTTGCAAACAGATAGACCATTAAAATTATTTCATTAAAAAAGAATTATGGCTCACAAGAAAGCTCAATGATCAACCAGTAATGGACGAGATAGTAATGCAAAAAGACTCGGAGTAAAAGTATATGGAAATCAACCAGTAAAAGCTGGAGGGATTATTATACGACAAAAAGGAAATAAATATTTTCCTGCTGAGGGAGTTATGCAAGGACATGACTTTACTCTTTTTGCAAAAGATGCAGGAATGGTACAATTTTTTCAAAAAAGAAGAAAAAGATACGATGGACGAGTATATACAGAAATGTATGTTTCGGTAATACAATCTTAAAGAGATACTTTGTATAAAAGCCCTCTATCTTGAATTCTTTCGGCCCTCATACAGTTTTCTCCCAAGAGGAGAAATGAAACTACAGGAATAGTTTCAAAAAGTTCCAAGTAGTATCTTGGAACTTTTTTGCCATTATAGCTCAGTTGGTAGAGCGTTCCCATGGTAAGGGAGAGGTCTCGGGTTCAAATCCCGGTAATGGCTCCATAAAAATAATAAAAAAATCCTAGTTTTATGCTAGGATTTTTTTATTTATCTATTTCATGTCCATCAAGTTCTAAAAAAACTTGTTGCTATATCACCATTTCATCCAGGAGCTTGAAGTATTGAGAAAAAACTTTTGCTCGTTTGTTCTCAAACTCGAGCTACTTCTTCTCAAACGTTTAGATTTTTAATCATATGACACGGAGCTTGTTCTATAGGAAGACCTGTTGTTGGACAGGTATCAACTCATTCACACATATACTATTTTTAATGTTCTAAAGTTTTAGAAGTATATGAAATAAAAATACAGAGTCAAATAAAAAGTTCGGTATACCGAACTTTTTATTTAAGAAATAGAAATACTATTTTATGACTTCTCCAGGAAGAGTAGTAGATCCTGTAGGGAGCGTTCTTCCAGGATAAACCTGTGTATTAATACCTGTTTTTACTCTATCTCCTATGATACAGCCGAGCTTTCTTCGACCCGTATCAGTGAGTTTTTCCTTAACGAGAGCCTTGATATTTCCTCCATCATGCCGCAGATTTCCTACTTTGAATCCACATCAGAGGTTTACATTATTTCCTACTACGCTATCTCCAAGATAGGAAAGATGAGGAATTTTAGAATGATCTCCTATATAGCTATTTTTTACTTCGACACAAAAACCTATTTTACTTCCTTCTCCGAGAGAAGTATTTCCACGAATATAGGCAGAAGGTCAGATGATAGAATCTTTTCCAAAGTAACAATTTCCTTCGATATAAGTTCCTGATTTGATAATAGCTCCTTTTTCGAGGATAATATTTCCTTGTATCACAACATTTTCTTCTATTGTTCCGTGAATCTTAGATTTTTTGAGTTTTTCAAGAAAATGAGTATTTGCATCAAGAAGATTCCAAGCATATCCGATATCGAGAATTTCTTCCTGAAGTCGATGAAGCTTAAATATATGTTCTTTGATAAATTCATTGAGTGCATCCGTGATTTCATACTCTCCTCGAACCGAAAGAGGAACGTGCTGACAGAGTTTCAAAAAACTTCCATTTACGAAAAAACCTCCCATATTTGCGAGATTTCCGATGTATTCTGTGGGTTTTTCTATGATGCGAGTTGCTTTTCCATCACTCTCTTCAAAGATTCCATATATTTCAGGATTTTGGACTTCTTGAACGAGACAACCAAAGTGTTTTGCTTGGATAACCTTCAGGAGATCTTTTTCAGAATAAATACTATCTCCATAGAGGATAAGAAGAGTTTCATCTTCAGGAAGATATATTTCTTGAAGAGCTGTAGCTGTTCCATTTTTTTCCCCTTGAAGGTGATACGAAAGTTTCATTTTTCCGTATTTTCTTCCAAAAGTTGCTTCAAAAAGCTCAGATTTATATTTTACCACGATGATACACTCATCTACCATATTTTCTAAAATCTCAAGGTTATACTCCAAAAGAGGTTTTCCGAGTATTTTGAGAAGTGGTTTTGGAGTAGTATCAGTAAGAGGACGAAGTCGTGATCCTTCTCCTGAAGCAAGGATGATAGCTTTCATATTTTTACGAATAAAAAAATACTTTCTGCTATTGTATGCAGAAAGTATTTTGGGGCAAAAGCATTTTAAATTCAATCTTCTCTCCATGTTTGAAATCATATCTCTGTAGCATTTCATATATTGAAATTCAAAGGAGAGAGAGTATCACTTTGAATAACTCAACATGTTAAATCATTTGGATATTCATCACATGCTCTTTGTTCTTCTTCAGGAATTCAACCAATAAAGTATTTTGTTGTATATCATTGACCACCTTTTATAAAATCTACGAATCATAATATCTGTCAAGTTCATTGTTGTGTTGTATCAATAACATTAATTATTTGAGTATCTTCTGCAACAACAGGTGATCAGATAGCTAATGAAGCAGAAACTAATATAGATTTTAAATACATATATTTTTTTAGAAACTAAACACTATTACACTATATATTTTATATATCACCAAGACCTTTGTCTTCACAAATAATCACCGTTTCATCTCCATTTTCTTGAGCACTTTGTATGATATCTGCAGGAATAAAAGAGTAAGGTTCTCCCGTTGTTTTATCTAATATAGGTTGCACTCTATCACACGTTACTCCCATTGCAGCAAGCACTTCAGTACTTTCCATAGGAGTGCCAGCTCCCCAATAGGTAATATTTGGATTTTTCGAATCTTCTCCCATAAAACCCATAAACACTCTGTCATCTGCCTGACCAGCTGATGCGAGAAGACTTCCTGTAAGAGCGAGAATAGATGTCATTTTATTCATATTTTTTACGATATTTGAAATAAGTAAAGATATTTATACTTTTATATATAATATTGTCAAATTATTTATCGTAAAATACGAGAGAAAGCTTGATTTTTGCTTGCGAAAAGCCAAGAAATAAGTATATTTTGTAGAGGAAAATGCGAAAATAATAGCTTATTTTTTTATAGAAAAAACAATGTCAGAAAACGAAAATTTTGAAGATGAAACGCAAGATGAAACTTCAGAAAATCAAGAAACAGAATCTGCCGAACAAGCAAGTCTTTCACTTCCTCCTGGAATCGTCTACGATGGAGACTCAGCTCGAAGTATCTCAGAAGAAATGGAAAGTTGTTATATGGAGTATGCAATGAGTGTCATCGTTTCTCGAGCGCTTCCAGATGTACGAGATGGATTTAAACCCGTTCATCGACGTATCCTTTTTGTAATGCACGAACTTGGACTCAGACCAAGTGCAAAATATCGAAAATCAGCTGCGGTAGTCGGGGATACGCTTGCAAAATATCATCCACACGGAGATAGTTCAGTGTATGAAGCAATGGTTCGTATGGCTCAAGATTTTTCCCTTCGTTATCCACTCGTTGATGGACAGGGAAATTTCGGTTCTATGGATGGAGATGGAGCTGCTGCGATGAGGTACACGGAAGCAAAAATGTCAAAAATGGCAGAATTTATGCTCGCTGATATCGATAAAGAAACGATAGAGTGGAGAGATAACTATGATACTACTCGTCAAGAGCCAGTAGTGATGCCGACTCGTATTCCAAATCTTCTCATGAATGGGGTAATGGGAATTGCCGTTGGTATGGCAACCAATATTCCTCCACATAATTTGCGAGAACTGATGGGAGCTATAAAATATCTACTTCTTGCTCCAAACGTGGAAGATATCACGATTTCAGATCTTATGGAATATGTAAAGGGACCAGATTTTCCTACAGGAGGTATAGTCTATGACAAAGAAGCACTTCTCACGGCATATTCTACAGGACGAGGTTCTGTGGTAGTTCGAGGAGTAGCCAGTATCGAAGAAAATAAAAAAGGAAGAAAATATATACATATCTCAGAAGTTCCCTATGGAATGAATAAATCTACTTTTATCGAAAAGATGGCAGATCTCGTACGAGATAAAAAAATAATAGGAATCTCAGATATTCGAGATGAATCAAGTAGTAAAGATGGAGTTCGAGTCATCGTGGAAATCAAAAAAGATGCTTTTCCAAAGAAAATACTCAATCAACTGTATAAACTTACCACTCTTCAAACCAGTTTTGGGTACAATATGATTGCTCTGTGAGATAGAGGAATTCAACCAAAACTGTATAATCTCAAAGAAATGCTTCTTGAGTTTATCGCTCACCGAAAAGAAGTCGTGACTCGAAGAACGATGTATGAACTCAAGATAGCAGAAGCGAGAGCTCATATCTTGGAAGGACTCAAAAAAGCTCTTGATCATATTGATGAGATTATTAAGACGATACGAGCGAGTGAAACGAAAGAAGATGCCAAAGAAAACTTGATACTCAAATGGGATTTTTCTGGAATTCAAGCAGATGCTATTCTCGATATGAGACTGCAAAAACTTGCAGGTCTCGAAAGACAAAAAGTCGAAGATGAGCTTAACGAAAAACTATTACTTATCGCAGACCTCAAAGATATTCTCGTGAAACCAGAAAGAGTGATTGCTATTATCGATGGAGAAATCGATGTGATAGCTGAGTCGTATGGAGATGACAGAAAAACAAAAATTAACTCAGGAAAAGTAGGAGAATTCAATGCAAAAGATACGATTCCAAATGAAGATATCGTCGTCGTTCTTTCAAAAAATTCGTATGTAAAACGTTTGAAGTCTTCAGCATTTCGAACACAAAAACGAGGAGGAAAAGGGATTACTACTGCTACCAAAGAAGATGATGAAATCTCTCTTATGGTTCCAACTACGAACCATGCAGACTTACTCTTCTTCACGACGAAGGGGCGAGTTTTCACTCTTCCAGCCTATGAAATCCCAGAAACGACTCGTATCGCAAAAGGACAACCTATTGTAAATCTTATTAATCTTCAAAAAGATGAAGAAATAGCTGCGATTCTTGATATTACCCGAGAACAAAACAAATATCTTTTCTTCGTTTCTCAGCTCTGAGTCGTTAAAAAACTCAATATGGATTTGGTGAGAAATATAAGAGCCAATGGACTCAAAGTCGTAGGAGTTCGAGATGGAGATGATCTCAAATGGGTTAAAACTACTACAGGGCATGATAGTATATTTATCGCAACACGAGAAGGAAAAGCTATACAATTTCATGAAGAAGACGTACGAGAAATGGGAAGAGCTGCAGCAGGAGTCAAAGGAATCGGACTCAAAGCACAAGACTATGTAATAGAAGTTGCAATAGTAGGAGATGAAAATAAATTTGTATTTATCGTGACTCAAAATGGTCTTGGAAAAATCTCAGAAATAGAAGAATATCGAAACCAAAAACGAGGAGGATCTGGAGTCAAAGCAATGGCAATGACGGCAAAAACTGGAAAACTCGTTTCAGCAAAAATATTGACCGAAGAAGATAGACTGGAAAGTGATATTCTTCTCATATCAAAAGCAGGACAAACGATTCGTCTCAATCTCAAAGGAGTGAGACAAACTTCACGAGTGACACAAGGAGTGATACTCACGAAACTCAAAGATAAAACGGATGAAATCGTACGAGCTTCGGTGATACGATCCAGCGAAGAAGAGGATGAAATTTCAGAAAATACACAAGCAGATGATTAAAAAAATCCCCGAAAGGGGATTTTTTTCTTTTTAAGAATTCATATTTTTTCCTGAGAGGGCTTCTTGAAATGCAACAGTATTGAAAGTCAGTATTCCTGCATCTTTTGGAGCAAAGAGTTGACGAAATTTATTTTCTATCACTCACCCTCCATCTCCGACTCCACTCACATCTCGAACTCATGAAAATATTCAAAGTCTATTTTCCGTAATGATTTTACTTTGTATTTCTTGAAAATTGGTAGGAATATTTTTATAAGTATCTTTTCCAGTCGTGGCATAGAGTACTTTTGAGAGAAATATATTCATTTCATTTGCTCCTATATAGTCTCCATCTCCAATACTAAAATCTAGACTTCCTATAGCTCTGAAAACTTGGTTTCGAAATTGCCAAATACTTTCGAGATTCAAGTTTTCGAGAGTTTGTCGGAAATTCATAAAACTTTCTCTTGCGGTTTCAGAACTTTTAAGAATTTTGAGTTCAGTTGGAGTGAGTGTAGATACTTCACTTTCAGAGAGTCAGAGAGAAATAATCGTTTCACTATAAAAGTTTCGAGCACTTGCAGGAAGTTGAGTTACGGTTCACTCTTGTCCTGATTGTTTTGCATAAGCTTTTTGTATCCCTTCTTCTTGAGCAGAGGTAATACGAACGACGAGAGGATTATCTTCTCCAAGGGTATCACGGAGTTGAGTGAGTCGTTCTTGAATATATGTATTTTCTCCAGCCCCTGTAGAACGCGCTGTTGCTTCGAGTCCTACAACAGCTTTTTCAATAACAATTTCATTTCCAGGTATATCGCTTCATGTTTGTATGACTGCCATTTGTCCATCTGTTTTGGCTTCTATTTCAGCTTCTTCACTTTCTTTCTGTACAGCTTCAAGAGCTATTTGTATTGCTTCAGGATTATTATTTTCAAGAGCTGCTTCAAGAGCTGAAATAGTATTTTGAGCCTGCTGCTCATTTGAAAGTTCTACACTTTGAGGTGATATAATTTCCTCTTCTCCTTCTTCTGGTATTATTGTATTTTGAACTTCTAAAGCTTGCATACTTGAGTTAAAATCTTCTATACTTCCTCATTCTAAATATGCTATAATGAGAGGAAGAGTTTCATCAGAAGTAAGGATACTCGCTTGGAGCTCGTCTCTATTTTCGCTCAATTCTAAATAAACTGCTTTTACTATTTCGAACTTTTCATATTCATCAGGACTTACTATTCCATCAGCACATATTTCTTCCATTACTATTTTTGTATCGACAATTTTTTTACTATTCTCTATTTCTACATAGGCAAGTCCCTGAATACGAGCTGTTTCAAGAGCTTGAACTATAAGAGGATTTTCTATTTCTCTTCCAAAAACTTGACGTAGTTCCTCAAGAGAACCTATTCCACTTGGATTATCCCGAATACTTTGAATAACACTTTCAAATATAGTATTGAGTTCATCTTCACTGAGTTTTCATTGAGCTTCATTTCTAAGTATCCCAAGAAAATCTTCTTTTGCTTGAGTAAGTTCAGGATTATTTTCAATATTTTGTTGAAGATCTGTATTATATTCTTGTACTTTTGCAGCAAAAACTATCTTATATTCGTCACTTTCTGTATTTCTAGGAAGTGGGAGATTTGCAAAGTTTTTGGAAAGTATAGATTCAGAATTTTTTATATCTTCAAGCGCTTGAAGTACAAAATCACTTACATTCTGAGCAAGTTCTGGTATTTCTGCGGTTTGAGCAGAGAGACTTAAAAAGAGAGTTGAAATATATTCACTACTCAGTCCGTCAGGATTTGCAAGACTTTCAAAAGACTCTTTGATAAATGCTTGTGCTTCGAGGAGTTTTTGTTCTGCTTCTTGTTTTGCTTGTTCTTCTAATTCTTTAGCTTCTCACGTAGTTGATGTGGCATCAAGACCAGTAACTCAGTCAGCAGTTTCAGCAAGATCTTGAGAGAGAGCCATTTGTACGTATCCTAAAGCTAACATATGCTCATCTATTTCTTTCTGTCTCTCTTCTGTAACACCATCTCGAATTTCTCTTCTATAATCCTGAATCTGAGCACTCACTTCTCAACTTTTTGCACTTAACTCTTGAAATCTTTGTGTTAATACCACTGTATCTATACTTTCACTAAAATCATGAACCTGTGAAACTCCAGTATACAAATCACTTAAATCTGTATCACGAGGAGGGAGAAGATATATATCATCATGAGATCGATTAAACCTTCAAATAATTTGAGTCAGTTGTAATCAAAACTCAGCTTCACTGAGAATGGTTTCTGCTGAAAATTGATTTTCTAAAAATACCATTACTTCGGGACTTTCTCCGTACATTTCTCTGAGAGGAGCAAGAACTTCTTCTTGAAGTTGTTGTTTTTGTTCTTGAAGTGCTTGTTGCTCAAGATCTTGAAATTCTTTCTGAATAATTTCTAATTCTTCTGTACTAATAGTTCCATTACTGAGGGTATCAGAAGGATTTGTAAGTTCACTTTTAAAGATTTGAAGATCACTTGAGGTACTGAGCCGAAGTTCTCTGAGTGCTCCGATAGTAGCAAGCCGAACTTCTTCATATTCTTTCCGAATAGTTTCACTTTGTATCTTAAGTTTAATATTTTCAGATGCTTCCAAAATACGTAAAGTTTCTGACTCAATAGTTTCTTGCGAATCAGATTGTATGACTTCTTGTGAAAGTATATTTGACATAAAATAGATTCTTGCAAAATAAAATATATACTCTAAAATAACATATTTTTTCTCTATTTCCGAGCAATTTCGCTTGACGATTGAGCTATCTATTTTCCTTGCCTGCAAAAAGCATACAAACAAGCTTGAAAGCTCAGAAAAATCTGTATAATCAAAGAAGTAAAAACTCGTAGGGTACGATTGCAATCGTACCCTACATATTTCTTTAAATCCAAAATTATATGCAGCTTTCAAGCCAACAAATTCGTCAAAAATATCTAGAGTATTATGAAAAACAAGGACATAAAATCGTCCCATCCGCTTCTCTCATCCCAGAAAATGATCCAACGACTCTCTTTACGGGTTCTGGGATGCAACCGATGGTTCCATATCTTCTCTGAGAAAAACATCCACTGGGAACTCGTATCGTCGATAGTCAAAAAGCTTTCCGTGCTGCGGATATTGATGATATCGGAGATAACCGTCATACGACATTTTTTGAGATGCTTGGGAACTGGTCACTGGGAGATTATTTTAAAAAAGAACAAATTGGCTGGGCATTTGATTTTTATATCAATGAAATGGGACTTGACCCAAAAAACGTCTATATTTCCGTGTATCGTGGAAATGAAAAATTTGGGATTCCTCGAGATGATGAGGCTGTAAAACTCTGGCAAGAACTTTTTGTATCAAAATGAATCGATGCTCCAGCAGTCGATATGGCAGAAGAAAAGGGAATGCAAGGAGGGAGAATATTTTACTATAACGAAAAAGAAAACTGGTGGAGTCGAGCAGGAGTTCCAGAAAAGATGCCAGTAGGAGAGCCAGGAGGTCCAGACTCAGAGATGTTTTGGGACTTCGGACCAGAACATAAACTTCATGAAACATGGCTCACAACAAGAAAAGTATCATGAAAATACAAAGTGCAAGACGAACACTGTCATCCAGCGTGTGACTGTGGAAGATTTCTCGAGTTTGCGAATAATGTATTTATGCAGTATAAAAAGACAGAAACAGGTTTTGAAGAACTGGCTCATAAAAACATCGATTTTGGAGGAGGACTCGAGCGAATTGCGGTTGCACGAAATAATATCCCAGATGTATTTTTAGGAGATTTATTCAATGGAATTAGAGCAAAGATCGAAAAACTTTCAGGGAAAAGATACGGAGCAGACGAAAAGGAAACCAAGGCTTTTCGGGTGATTATGGATCACTTGCGAGTGGTAACCTTTCTCATCGGAGATGGAGCAGTCCCAAGTAATAAAGACCAAGGATATTTTACCCGTCGTATGCTTCGTCGAGCGATACGATTTGCTCGAGATCTCGGAATACAGTCAGGACTTTCTGGAGAAGTTGCAAAAGTAGTCATTGCTGAGTACGGACATCACTACACAGAACTTGTGACTCAAAAAGATTTTATCCTCGCAGAAATCGAGTCTGAAGAAAAACAATTTCTTACCACGCTTGAAAAGGGGATTAAGGAGTTTGAAAGACTTGAATATCTTTTAATGAATAGTGAAATTCAGAATCTTAAAACCGAATTCTTAAACTCATTAAAATTCCATTTATCTAATCAAAGCTTTACAACAGATTGATTAAATATGATGTATGTTTTAGATTTAAATACTTATAAACAATACTTTTCCCTTTGGTGAATAGAAAATACGATAAATTTATTAAAAAATATTTTACCTACAAAAAATATTTTAGAAATTTCTAAAATAATTGATACTATCGAAAAATGAATGAGTTTTCAAATATCTTGAACTCAAGCATTTCATCTCTACGATACTTTTGGATTTCCAATTGAACTGACTCAAGAACTCGCAGAAGAAAAAGGGCTTAAAATTGATATGGTAGGATTTCAAACAGCATTTCAAGCTCATAAAGATTTATCTCGAGCTGGTTCAGAGCAGAAGTTTAAATGAGGACTTGCAGATAGTTCCGAAGCTACGACAGAGCTTCATACTGCAACACATTTGTTACTTGCATGACTTCGAAAAGTTCTTGGAAAGCATGTGTTTCAAAAAGGTTCAAATATCACGGCAGAACGACTTCGTTTTGACTTTTCTCAAGATGATAAAGTAACAGAGGAACAATTGGGACAAGTAGAAGCATTTGTGAATGCTGCTATTGCTACAAACTTTGATGTTACTATGGTTGAGATGCCAAAACAAGCAGCCCTTGATATGGGAGTCGTGGGAAGTTTCTGGGAAAAATATCCAGATATCGTAAAAGTCTATACGATGGCAAAACGAGATGAAGTCTTTTCAGTAGAGCTCTGTGGAGGTCCACACGTGGTAAACTCTTCTGGACTGGGAACTTTTAAAATCCAAAAAGAAGAAGCATGTAGTCGAGGAGTTCGCAGAATAAAAGCAGTGTTGATAAAATAAATAAAAGAGCTACGAAGTAGCTCTTTTATTTTTATTCATTTGGGTATCTAGTTCATAGAGAACTCTTTCTTCAAGATCAGATCATTCTGATACATCATCAAGAAGTCATAATTTATTCCCAAGTTTTGAAATGAGTACTGGCCAAATATTTTCAGAAAAGCTTTGTACCGCGTCATATAGATTTGGATCTTGGATAATTCTAAAATTATACTGAATAAGCCATCTATGGGTAAGAAGAATACGTTTTCATATTTCAAAATCATCCATTGAAAATCCTATAGATGCAGGACTGAGCGTATATTTTTTTAAAACTTCAAAATGTTCCGTGATGTCTTCGTACATTTCTTCAGTGGATGTAACAAATTCTGCAGGTATATCATTATGAGATATTCTTCATACGTCAACTGCACGTAAAGTATAGCTTTTTGTCCGTTTTAGAGTAGTTTGTATTGCTTCATCTGAGGGGTATCATCAAACTGTAACTACATTTCCTATCATTTTTTTCAAGGCTGCATTTTCTTTATTACTTCTTGGAAGAAGTGGAGTATGAGTATCTTTCCCTATTGGCTCAAAATCAATTATATTTGCCATAAATTTAAGATTATATTTTATTTTCTCTATTTTACATTAAAACAAAAATAAATACAATTCTTTCACTAAAAACTATCAAAAAAATATGCCAGAACATACTTTTAATATCACCGTTATCGGAGGAGGAAGTGGAACGTTTAATGTGCTGTATGGACTCAAAACCTATCACGATGATAGTTTGACTGAGAAAAAAAATCTTGCAGCGATTATCGCGATGACCGATTCTGGAGGGACAACAGGAGAGATCCGAGATAAATACGGAGTGCTTCCTCCTGGAGATATTCGTCGAGCTGTTGCAGCCCTTGCCAGAGATACAGGACTCGTGAGACAATTTTTTGAATACAAGTTTAAAGATGAAACAGGAGTGATCGGAGGAAATAAAATGGGAAATATCTTGCTTACAGCTCTTGCAGATATCACAGGAAGTTTTGAAGCAGGTTTAGACGAAGCGTGTAAAATGTTTGATGTGGTCGGAAAAGTGATTCCTGTAACTCTGGAAGATGTACATCTTGGAGTTCGCATGGAGGACGGAACGGAAGTGATAGGAGAAAAAAATATAGATGTTTCCGATAAAAATCCTTGAGAAAAAACACATAACTCTAATCAAAATGTAGCAGAAGCATTTCTTGTTGGAGGAGAGGGAAATCTCAATCCTCGAGCCTATGACGCTATCATGCACTCTGATCTCGTGATCATCGGACCTGGAGATTTTTATACTTCGGTGATTCCAAATCTTCTTTCAAAAGGAATGAAAGAAGTTCTTCAGAAAACAGAGGCAAAAATCGTATATGTCTGTAATATTATGGCAGATAGAGGAGAGACAACGACCTATGAGCTTTCAGATTTCCTTGAAAATATCGAAAAATATGCAGGAAAAGTGATAGACTATGTACTTGTAAACTCTGGGACTATTTCGGAAGAACTCGTAGAAAAATATAAAAAAGAAGGAAAAAAACCAGTAAAACTCAAAGCAGAGATTGATTTTTCTTCTCGAAGATTCAAGATTATCGAGCGAGATTTTGTAAATGAGAGTGATGTCGTACGTCACGACCCAAAAAAACTCGCTGCAGCGCTTATAGATATTTGTCGAGGCTGGATAAAATAATCTTTTTACAACAAATCTTCAAGAGCTTTCTCTATTTTTGAAAGCTCTTTTTTCTTTTCTTTTGCTTCTTTTTTACTGAAATCTACAGCCATACTTTGAGCTTGCTCGTAATTTGCCTGTATTTTTCGAAGTTGAGCTTTGGTGACTCGAACTTTTGGTGGTAGTGGTGCGTATTCGCTCATAAAAATTTACTTAAAAATATATATCTATTTTAGAGTATTTTAACAAATCTTCAAAATATTTTCTCGTATAAAGTCTCCGAGTGTATGTGCTACTATAGGAGTAGAAAGTCATGGAGCAGAGTTCATCTCAAAGATTTTAAGTTCTCATAAAGTATTTCTCCCAAAATCAATACTATAGAAACGGATAGGATAGTCTTCCGCGAGGAAAGTATCTATTTCTGTAATAATATTTTTCACATCGCTTGGAAGTGCTTGAGAAGTGAGATCGAGAAAAGTTCCATATCGGTGAGAGTTTGAGATATAACTTCCTTTTTTGGGTTGACGGAGAAAAGATCAGACAATATTTCCATTGAGAATCACGACTCGAAAATCATGATATCCTTGGTAATTTTTCCACCCAGTACTGGTATCAAAAAATTCTTGCAAAATATACGGATAATATAGGTTTGGAAGTTCTTCTTTTTTTGGAAGCATTTCTTGGATTTTTATCCCTCTTCCACGTGTTCCACACAAAGGTTTCAGGACTTTGAGAATACTATGAATGTTTCAGAAGTTTTTCTCAATTTCACTATGATTTTGGCATACTATAGAGTGGAGAGTGTAGTTTGGAAAAAGACACTCTATACGAGTTTTTTCTAGAGTGATTTCTCGAATACTTGGAAAAAAAACAGTAACTCAATCAGGTATAGGAAAACCAAGAACTAAGTCAGCAGTAATAATTTTTTCTTCATAACGGAACCATTTTTTTCATATTTTCTGAAACGTTGGGAGAAAATCATTTTCTCAGAGATAACTTTTTTTTCCACGAGCCATAAAAATATTTATTTGATCTTGAGGAAAGCATGAAAGAAGTTCTTCTTGTCTCATGCGAATAGATTTTTTGATGTACTGATAGGCAAATAATACTTCTCCAGGAGCATCAAAATAGAGTACGAGATTTTTTTTCTGCATAGG
>JAYTJZ010000094.1:0-7478 GCA_043730605.1 Candidatus Altimarinota bacterium | reverse complement strand
TTTTCCATGTCCATCATCGTGTTTTCCATCGTCGATTTCTCCCTCTTGAAACTCTACAAATCAGCCTGAAATAGAGTGTATTTTAAGAAGTTTATTTTTCTCATTTACCATATATTCTACTTCTCTATCTTCTGTTTTTCCGTTGTGTTCTGCTTTTTTTTGGATAATACTTCCATCTTTATATTCGAAATTATCTCCAAAACTCGAAACAAGCTCCGTTTCAGAAGAAACTCGTTTGATACGTTTTGCATCTTCTTTCTTAAATGTTTGAAAAAAAGTATCAAAACTTGCTTTTTCTATATGAGAACGATTATGAAAGTGTATTTCTCATGCTTCGATATCTACAGCATCTACGATATAAACTTGAGTATCATCTCCTTTCCCAGTATAAAAAGCAACTTGATTTGAAAAACCCAGACTTTTTCCTTCGGAATCTACTTCATCGATTTTATCAAGAAATACTTGTATATTTGAGTATTGAGCTATTTCTTGAGAAGAAAGCTCCTGTGTTCTAAATTTTTCTAATTCTTTCTTCTTAGAAGTTATTTTTGCAAGAGTATTTGCATCTTTTTTCTCTTCATCCGTTTTTCCTGCAAACTCACTCTCGAGATCGCGAAGTTCTTTTTCAAGAATTTCTTGCTGTTTTTGTTTTACTGTATCTCTACGATCTTTTTGTTCATCTCACTCAAAATCTACAGCTTCTAAAGTTTGAAGCTCGCTTCCTTGGATATCTCATGATTTGATTTTTGCAGCAATAGTTTCAGAAGCAAAAACTTCAAAACGAGTTCCAGTATCTGCTTTAAGATTGGTATAAAAATCTTCATATTTTACTGTTTTAGGCTCTCCCGTGCTTTTAAGATTAATCGTTTCATTTCCGATATTTTTATAACGAAGCTCTCATTTTTCATCATCAAAATCTATGATTTTGATATAGTCTATATTTTCATCTGATCCACTTTTCTGTTTTGTAAATTTTAATATATTTCCTGGCTTCAAAAGTCCTATATTGGAACATCTTGAAGCTCAAAGATCAGAGAGAGAAACTTTGAATCCTTCAAAAGTCTTTGGTCCAAGAGCTCGTGTTTTTTCACGGGCCTGCGTATTTTGAGACTCTACATCGGAAACAAAGTTTTGAAATCCTACACCCTCACTCACCTTCAATGCATCTCAAGTTCATTTCACGATATTTCGTGTAGCTATTTGGATATCTGAAAAATTGAGTGTTTTTTCGATTTCCTTTTTATTATCTGCCGATATATCTGAAGCTTTGAGAAGATCAATTATATAAGCATCTTTTATTTTTTCTGCTTTTTTATCATCGATGAGTCCTATAGTTTTTGCCTTTTCTAAACTTATAAATGGAATAAAAGTTTGTACAAAGTTTACTTTTTGCATTTCATCAAAAAGAGGACTTTCTACGAGAGCTCGTATTTCATCATCTCGTGGGACTCCTGCATTTTGAAGTTTTCGTAAAATAACTGATATTTCCGTTTTTTGAGGTTCTTTCATCTCTCGTACTCTCTGCTGCATCTGTACTTGAGAAATCCCAGCAAGCATATCAAATACGACTCGTTCTTGTGCTTGTTTTCCGAGTTGTTTTTTGAGAAATACCTCAATTTGATGCTGAGAGTTCATATATCTTTGCAATTCTCATGAAGAAAGTTTTTTCACTTCAGCAGAAATCTTACTTTCATATTGTTCAGGAGTAATATCATAGTTTTTGAGAACTTGAGCCTCAAAGTCTTGACGAGCTCTTCCTATCTGTAAAAAACCTTTTGCGAGTTGTTTTCGTAGCATAAATACATCTATCTCTACAAGATTTATATCGCTATATTTTTCATCGCTCGCTCGAAACTCCATCAGCCCTTGGGAAGCTTTTGTTCCACTGAGAGTATCTTTGCTCATCACTTCTTCGATGAGTTCGTTCTTCATTACAGCAGGTTTTTTTTCTACATAGTCTTTTACAAATTGTTGGAGAAACATAGAAGAAGAAAGTGTTTTCTTGGCTTTATTATTTTCATTTGCCGACTCAAGTGTTTCTCGTGAAGTAGATTCTGTCATAGTATTTTTATAAAAAATAATTATATATATTATACTATAAAAAATCAAAAAAATCAAAAATAAAGCCCTGTAAAAAATATTCTTGTAAAAGGCTTAAAATCCTATAGAATACGGACAAATATTTTTTAGTTTTTTTGTTATGATTTTTCTCGGAATAGTGATTAGTATCGTGATGTTTTCTGTCATAGTTTTACTCCATGAGATTGGACACTACTCTGTCGCAAGATTTTGGAAAATACAAGTTGATGAGTTTGGACTTGGTATTCCTCCTCGGGCAAAAAAACTTTGGAAAAACAAAGCTGGGACTATTTTTTCACTCAACTGGATTCCTCTTGGATGATTCGTAAAAATAGCTGGAGAATCTCCTGAACATCCTCAAGCAAAAAAATGACACAATTTTTTTGAAAAAAATATTTGGCAAAAAACTTCTGTTTTAATTGCTGGAGTGGTGATGAATTTTTTACTTGCAGGAATCATTTTAAGCGTTTTATTTTTTATAGGAGTTCGTCCTGTAGGGATAAATACCGTTATTCCAACTGAACTTCCAAGTAAGATAATCCCTACTCTTGAGCAAGCTCTGCGTGAGGGACTTCTTGTAGAAAAAGAAGGGATTGTTCTCTATCCTACTGCTGATTCTCTCGCTCAAAAAGCTGGGATTTTTGAGGGAGATATATTGACTTCAATAAATGGAACTCCTATTTTGAGTATGGAACAAGCTCAAAAGATAATTTCAGAATCAAAGCTTTTAGAAATACAACTGAGTGTAGTGACACAATGTTCTGATACAGGAAACTGTCCTTTTGACTGAAAACGTGAAGTTTCAATAACTCCTTCGCTCGAGTGAAGAATAGGAAGCTATCTTTCTCCAAACTACGAATTACAAAAAGATTTTCTTTATAAATATAGTCTCCTAGAGTCACTCAAATATGGTTTTCTTGAAACGTATTATCAGTCTCGACTGACTCTGAGTGGGCTTGGGATTCTCGTAAAAAATATCTTCAGTCCTGAAAAACCAGAAGATAGACAAGAAGCGCTGAACCAGATGGCTGGACCTATCGGAATCGTAAGTGTGATTACCGAGTCTCTTGCAGGAGGAGTAATGCTTCTATGTATACTTGCTGCCCTTATTTCCATCAATCTTTGAGTATTTAATCTTCTTCCTATACCAGCTCTTGACGGAGGAAGAATCTTATTTCTTTGGATTCGGACCACAATAGAGACTATATTTTGAAAAAATAAAATACTAGAAAAAGGAGAAAATATCATCCATATATTTTTCTTTCTTCTGCTTATTGCACTTTCTATACTTATAGCATATAATGATATCATAAAAATATTTCTTCCAAAATAAGGATTATGAATAAAGAGAGAATTTCTGATATAAAAAATTACGTTAACTATCTCTTACTTCCTCTTGATGGTTTGTATTATCATCACTATGAACACGCTCTCAGTGTGATGGAGCGATCTATATATCTTGCGACCCTAGAAGGTTGTACTCCTGATGAGATAGAGATGCTTGCGATAGCTTCGCTTTTTCATGATACTGGTTTTGTGATACAATATGATGAAAATGAATCTATCGGAGCAAAAATTGCAGAAAACTATCTCAAAACGATTCTCTATAATGAAGAAAAAATAGATATTATAGAGCATATTATTCTTGCTACTATTCCCTCTCGTGAGCCAAAAAATCTCCTGGAAAAAATAATCAAAGATGCTGATATGGATAATCTCGGAAGAGAAGATTTTTTTGATATCACGGAAAAACTTAAACACGAACGAGAAACTATAAAAAATATCAAAATACGAGATCCTGACTGGCATCATGCAGCACTTGATGTCATACAAGGACATCGCTTTTATACCGGAACTCAGATCAAAGAACGAAGTGAAAAACTTCTCAAAAATACGGAAAAGCTCAAAAAACAACTTGGAAAAATATAGTTTTTTTATATAATTTACTTGTTTTTTGTAGGGTACGAAAATATTCGTACCCTACTTTATTTTTGAATTTTATAGAACATATGTTTTCCTTTACCCTTCAAAAGACAGACTGATTTGCTCGTGCTGGAGAAATAGAAACTTCTCACGGAAAAATACAAACTCCTATTTTTATGCCTGTTGGAACAAAAGCTACAGTGAAATGAATATCAAGCGAAGACCTCGATGAAATGGGAGCTCAAATCATTCTCAATAATACTTATCATCTCTACCTTCGTCCTGGAGATGATGTCGTAAAACATTTTTGAGGAGCTCATAGCTTCCAAAACTACCATAAACCTATCCTCACGGATTCTGGGGGATTTCAAGTATTTTCCCTTGGAAAAACACGAGAAGGAAATTCTCTCGTAAAAATCACGGAAGACGGAGTTCATTTTCGAAGCTTTATCGATGGAAGTAAGCATTATTTTTCTCCAGAACGAGTGATGGATATCCAAAGTAATATCGGTGCTGACATCATCATGGCTTTTGATGAGTGCGCTCCTGGAGAAAGCTCAAAGGAGTATGCTCGTGCTGCTATGGATCGAACGCATAGATGGGCTGAAAGAAGCAAAATGCAATGGCTTAAAAATAATCAAATCCGAAAAGAAACAGGTCTTCATGAACAAGCACTTTTTGGAATTGTTCAGTGAGTCATCTATGATGATCTGCGACGCGAGTCAGCAGAGTTTATCAAAAACCTGGATACTCCAGGAATCTCTATCGGAGGACTCTCGGTCGGAGAATCAAAAGAAGATATGTATAGAATCCTAGATGTTCTCAAAACGCAGCTTCCAGAAAATAAACCTCGCTATCTCATGGGAGTTGGAACTCCTGAAGATCTCATCGAAGGAATATATAGAGGAATCGATATGTTTGATTGTGTTCTTCCGACACGAGTGGGTCGTCATGGTCTTACTTTTGGAACGTACGGGAATATCCGTATCAAAAATCTGGAGCATAAGCTTTCAGATGCAAAACTTGATGCAGAGTGTTCTTGTAAAGTTTGTAAAAACTTTTCCAGGTGATACTTGCGTCATCTCATCACGGAAAATGAGATGTATGGAATGAGTCTTCTTTCCTATCATAATCTCTCTTTTCTCATAGAACTTTCCAAAAAAGCACGAACTGCTATCCAAGAAGGAAACTATGAAGTATTTAGAAAAAAATTCTGGGAAAAATATCCTCAAAAATAATAGTATTATGCAATATATAAATTAATTTGCAAATATTTTTTTTCTCTCTATAATACAAAAAATATTATTATTCTGGAAATAATGAAGCGAGCACATTTCTGAGTTTCACAAATAATAGATCACTGTCATATACTCCCTCACCTTGAAGATTTAGAGAGTATTTTAAAAGAGTTTTGAATTTCTGAAAAAAATAAAAATCAGATCCTTTCAGATTTAAAAATAGGGTTTTTTGGAGTAAAAAGAAAAGACGGTAGTCACTATATCGAACATCTCATAGCAACCGTTCAGAATCTTAAAAAGTATAGTCCTCGTCCATTACAGGAAAATGATATACTTATTGCTCTGCTTCACGATAGCATAGAAGATACGGATGAATCTTTCGAAAGTTTGGTTCATAAATATAATCTTGAGATAGCTCTTTGAGTACATATCTTGAGTAAAAAGTCCTTTCAATCCTATCACAGGGATGATTTTAAAAAAATACAAAAAGCTGGAAAAAAAGAAACATGAAAGACGATATCTTCTTGATCTCGACTCAAAACCTTTCCTCATCTTTCAGAAGAATTAAAAAATATATGGAGAAGATATGAAGAAACGATTCAAAAAAAACGTGATAGTGAGTATTTTGAGAGATTTACATCAAAACAGAAACTTTCCAAATATATAAAACACGAAGCTTCAAAAAATAATGTCTCATTTGAAAAAGAGTCTCTTTCAGATTTTGTGGAAAAAATTGCAATCATAAAGCTTTCAGATAGACTTCATAATGTCAGTACTCTTCCACAAGACGATGAATCTCAAGAAAAGATACTTAAAACAACTATTTTACTCAAGTCTCTGAGTACGGAAATCTGTCCAGAGATATGGAAATCTATAAGTACTACTATTTTTGAACATTTCAGAAAAAAAGATATTCCTCATGCTATTCGTAATATTTTGAAAAAATAACTGTATGCTTCTCATAAAAACTACCTATCCGAATAAACCTCGTGAATGTAAAAAATTTATCCTTTGACTTATCGGAGGAAAACTTGCAGCATGTGTCAATCGTATCAATGGAGTAAAATCGTACTATATGTGGGAAGGTAAGATACAATCTTCTCCTGAACTCATACTTCTCATAAAAACACTCTCAGAAAAAAAAGAAAAATGTATCGCGTATATCAAGAAAAATCATCCCTATGATACTCCTGAAATTTCTGTTCTAGAAATTACAGAAACTGATGAGATATATGAAAACTGGATGAAAGACTCTCTTCTCGGAGAAAGAAAATAAAATAATTTATTATATCATAAAAATATTCGGTATACCGAATATTTTTATTTTTTCTAAATATACATATACTTCGGTATATAAAACTTATTTCTATTATATCTCTATTATGTCTCATGAAGTTAGTCAAGTTTGGAAAGAGTTTGATGAAAATGATATCACTCACTCAGCAGCACACTATCTGCTTGCTATAGATGAACTCCACGAAGATACGGGCTATGCTCGAAGTATCGATATCGCTCGTGAGCTTGATATCACTGCAGGAAGTTGCTCGACAGGACTAAAATCTCTTCTCAAAAAAGGTTTCATCGAAGAAGATAAAAATAAGTTTATACTCCTTTCTGAAACAGGGAAAAATGCCGTAGATAAAATCAAAAAAAATAGAAAACTTTTTATAGAGTTTTTCACAAAAACTCTCGGAGCAAAAGAAGAAGAAGCTATCATCACAGCGTGTAAAATAGAACATCTTATAGGAAGTCATATAGCTCGTAAACTTGAAAAGTTTTTACAAAAATAGTCAGAGATTAATCTCTGACTATTTTTTTCTTAAGGAAGTATTTCAAAAAGTGCTTTGTATCAAGCTTGGAGATACGGAGCAAGTCATTTTTGTACTGATTCTAAACTTTTTGGATCGACTCCAAGTCTTGGAAGTGCTGATTGATATACGAGAAGATATGGATAGTTTGTAGCACTTATTTGATTTGAAACTATCAGTTGAGAAATAATATTTAAACATTGAAGTTGTCTTTGCTGTTTGAGATCTCCCACTCCATAGTTTACTCCTGCAAGTTCTGTATATTTTGATATATCTTGTGATACCTTATAAGCATCAAGAGCAAGTTTTAAACAGATACTATCTGTTTCTATGAGTTTCAATTTTGGATGCACGAGAAACTGGAGCATATTTTCATATCGTTTTGTGAGATTTTGAGCTGGATCTTGATCAATCGTTGCTCCATTGAGAT
>JAYTJZ010000093.1:0-24604 GCA_043730605.1 Candidatus Altimarinota bacterium | reverse complement strand
AAAAATATATTTTTGAGTTCGGCAGTTGTGAAAGTACTTTTCGAGATGATATTTTGTGAAATATTATAGTCAAAACGATTTTCGAGATCACGTTTATTTCCAAGTTCGTTTTCGAGAGAAATCATATCGAGATCTCTTATAGCTTGTACTTTAGCAGCTGTATTTCCAAGAGGATTATTTTTGACATCACTCATCAAGATATCTTTTTGTATCAAGTGATAAATACTTCCAGAACTTATAAGTTGTCATGCGAGTTCAGTATTTTTTACGATATATCACTTTTCTGTTCCTTGTGGAAGAGAAACTTGAAGTTCTCAAGCTATCTTTTGAAGAAATGTGTCAGAGTCATTTTTTGAAACGATAGGAGTATTATAAAAACCACGATTTCTATCATCGAGTAGGAGACTGAGGTATTTCAGATCTTCTCGGAGAAAGGTAGTTATTTCAGGTTTTTGAGAAAAGAGATTGGTTTTACTGTAAGAGTTTATTACGGCTCATGTACTAAATACTGATATCTTTTTTCCTGTTGCAACAGGACTTTGTTTTCCAGAGTCTTTTTCTGTAAGAGTGACACTCGGACTTCCATCAGAAGTGTAAGAATCTACGATATATATCGTTGCTCCTGTATTGATTTTTGAAAGAGAAAGCGAAGTCCCACGGACTCCGAGACTTATATCTCCACTCTCTATCGTAAAGGTATCTCCAGAAAGAAGAGGTTTGAGTACTCTGGTCCATATATTTCCTTTTTCTACTTTTACCGTGATATTGCTAGTACTTGGAGTAGTGATATTGACTCGAGAAAGAGGGTCAAGTCTGAGAATAGACTCATCTGAAAAGATGAGAGTCGTAGTAGAGTTTGCGAGAGTTTCTATCCCATATCCAGAGTAGAGGGACATATTTTCTTCTCCGAGTTTTGAACTGGTATTGAGATTATGGATGATAATATGTCCACTTTTTTCTTGTATATAGGCAAGAACTGGGAGATTTTGTATCGCAACACTATCATCAATATAACTTCAAAGATTAAATCTCTGGATATCATCGAGAGAAATAGCCATAGCATCATTTTCAAGACTTTCTTTGAGTATCACGAGTTCTTCGAGTTCTATGAGGTTTTGTTCTATGATATTTGAGTACTCTTGCTCTGTAAGAACATTTTTATTATATTGTATTTCAGTTTCGATACTTTCCCCAAGAATTCTATCGATACGTATTTCAGTTTTTAAAATGAGGATTTCTCGCTCTTCTGGAGTCAGTGAAGCAGTTTCACTTGCATGTGCTGGTGGAAATACAAAAAATCCAAGTTTCGTAATATTTTCAAAAACTTGGGAATGAGGAAAGAGAAAAGAAGTCTTTTTTTCTGGTTCGATGAGGATTTCAAGCTGAGAAATATCTTCTATTATATGTGTTGTAAGAACTTGTTGCTCAGAAAGAGAAAGTGAAGTTTGTGTTTTGAGAGAAAGTGAAATACTTTCTCGAAGAAGTGTTTCTTGTGCCTCAAAAGTAACATACTCAAGGATATTTTTTGTTTCAAAGAGTTCTAGAGATATTTGTACTGCTATTTCTTCTCTTTGCGAAGCATCAAGAGAACTATGTTGAGTCAGACTCTCTTGAAGAGTAAGCTGTATAAGTTTACGAGTATTATCGACGATATCTTTTTTGTTACTTTCTTCAAAAAGTTGGAGTCGTGTTAGTTCTAGTTCTTTTTCTTCATGAAGTTTTTCTTTTGAGTCGAAGAGTTTTCGGATATCACTTTCGAGAAAACTTAAACCAAGTTTTTCGGTGATATCTTTTTTAAGAAGCTCTGCTGAGATAGTTTCTTCTACGAGTCAGAGAAGGGTATCTTTTTCACTTTGCGAAGCATCGCTTTTGTATTTTATTAAGATATCTCATATCATAGAACTATGTGTATTTTTTTGTTCTTCATAGATATCTCCTATTTGATCGAGTTGTTTTTGCTTTTCAGGAGAGAGACGAACTACTGTTTCAGGAACTTCATCTCAGGTAGAAAGTATCTTTTGTGCTTCAGCTAAGCTTTTCTGAGAAACAGTATTATTTTGAAATATTCCAACATACCATACGATTCATACAAGTAAGCAGACAGAAAGAAGAGAAAGAAAGATATAATGTATTTTTTTCATAGGAGAGAAGGAAAAGGAAATATCAAAGATATACTATCATTACAACATATACTTTATAAAAATACAACGATACGTCTATGATTTTCTGTGTATTTTTTTTGCTTTTATGGTATGATGTAAGAAAGTATATTTTCTGAAAGGATATGAGCTTGAGTATTTAAAAAATTATGAAACAACAAAGCCACCCATTTTTTGCTATTATTTTTCTCAGTATTGCTGTTTTTTTCGGAGTATATATGCTCGGAAAGATTTCGTTTATCGAACGAATCTGAAACATAGTAAATGATACCCTTACGTATAAACTTCAGTATAATCAGAACAGACATAGTGAAGATATTGTGATTCTCAAAATAGATGATCGAACCCTTGAAAGTCTTGGACAGAGTGATTTATGAATGATAGCTTTTGATAAATGAGCCTACGCAACACTTATAGAAAATATATTTACGAACTATAAGGCTTCGGTTCTCGGAGTTGATATCGTATTTGCAAATCCCTCAGTTCTGGGAAGACAAGATGAAGAAAAACTGAAAATAGTTCTGGAAACATACCAAAAACAAGTCGTGATAGCTACGAGAAGTGACTATAAACCATATCCTCTGTGTCTCTATAGTGGAGTACAACACGGGGCAATAGATACGATAGAACAAGACAGACTGAGAACCTTTCGTATTATTCCTTTTGCATATAACTTGAGTACTTTGTGTCCAGAAACTGAAATATCTGAAAAAAATAAAGAAAATATATCAACTCTTTCTCGTGAAGTACTCGAACTCTATAAGGAAAACACTTCTCCTTTTGAAAAAGAGAAAATAGAAAAAAACCTAAAAATTTTTGATGCAAAAGATGCAGGTCTCGCATATATAGAGTATTACTCAAATGGAAAAAAGAATGAAGGAACTCTCTGATATGAAAGCTATTCTTTTATAGATATATATAATGGAAAACAAAAAACTCCAGATGGGAAAACGATAGATCTTCAAGGGAAAATAGTTTTGCTCGGAGAAGTGGGAACTTTGATACATGATAGTCACTTTACTCCTGTATCTCAAAACATCAAAATGCCGTGAGTAGAGATTAATGCTAATATTATCACGACGATGCAAGAAGGAAGAAATATCACAGATGCACCGATATACTTCACTTTTCTGTTATTTTTTGTACTGCAAATGGGAGTGATAGCAAGTGTTTTATATCTGAGAATTGTTGCTGCGATTACTATACTCTTCACTATTATAGGAGTACTTCTCGGATTTTGAGGGTGGATGTTTATTCTCGGTTCACTCTATGATATATTTCTGTGAATATTAGCTTGTATACTCAGCTTTATTTTTGCATACATATATCGTTTCCAAGTAACAGATAAAGCAAAACGAGCTCTCAAAAAACAATTTTCTTCCTATGTTCCAGCAGATATAGTAGAAGAAATAAGTAAAAATCCAGATTCGGTGCTTATCCAGTGAGAAAAAAGAGAGATGAGTATATTTTTTTCAGATATTGTTTCTTTTACGAACATATCAGAACAGATAGATCCAGAAAAAATAGTAACTCTGCTCAATGAATATTTTTCCGAAATGACCAAAATCATACATCATAATAAAGGAACCCTCGATAAATATATAGGAGACTCTGTGATGTGCTTTTTTAATGCCCCTCTGAAACAAGAAAATCATAGTTTTTATGCTTGTGAAACCGCTTTGCAACAACAAAAAAGACTCAAAGAGCTGAATCAAGCATGGCAGATACAAGGGTTTCCAGAAATCAAAATCCGTATCGGACTTCATACGGGAGAAGCGGTTCATGGAAATATCGGGAGTACTGATACAAGAGTCAGTTACACGATTATCGGAGATAGTGTCAATCTCGCTTCTCGACTGGAGGGAGTCTGTAAAGAATATGCAGTATTTATCTGTGTTTCTCAAACTATCTATGATCTTCAAAAGGATGCGTTTCATTTTCGAGAACTTGATACCATAGCAGTAAAATGAAAGAAACAAGCAGTGAATATATACCAACTTCTTGGTTCAAAGTCTTCTCAAATTCCAGAAAAAAATCAAGAATATTTGAGAAAATATGCAGAAGGACTGGTGTATTATCGGGAAGAAAACTATAAAAAAGCAGGAGCACTTTGGCTTGAAAATAAGGCTGATCCGACGAGTTTCTGTATGGCTCAAAGATGTAAAGATATATTAGAAGGAAAAGCTCAAGTTGAGCAAGGTGTTTTTATCATGACACATAAGTAGTTTTTTGAAGAAAGCTCAAAATAGGCTATTGTAGAGAAGTAATATATTTTGTATGAAAAAAATCATTCTTTTTCTTGTGCTTCTCTCTTTTCCGTATTCAAGCTTTGCGGGATTAGATTTTTATTTGAGTACGCAAAACCTTCCTTACGGAAAAGAAGTATGGACTTCAGTAAACTATCCAGATGTAGGATCTTCGAAAATAAAAGTAGACCAATATTTTTCCAGAGAAGATGTTCCTGCAGGCTATAATAAAACCTCTCAAGAAATAAAAGATCTCATCGATGAACTTTTTTCAACTCTTACTCTAGCAGAAAGACAAGCACGATATAATAGCTTTATAGCTTTTGAAAAACAAAACTTAGCACAATATGTCGCTATCGCACTCTCGACTTATACTGACAATGATATCGCAGATAAAGAAACAAACGGATTTATCCTCACTCCTTTTGAATCTCATTTCAAAAATTGCGGTATCAATTTAGTAAATAGAAAGACGATAGTGAGAAATATGATTACGGGAATATATAACACAAACTATACTAATATAGCAGATTTGACATATAGTGACATACGTTTTTGAGATTGTATTATTCCATTTCCAGATAAGAGACGAGGAACAAGTACGATAGCAGACTCATTTCCTTCTAATAAACTTATAGCACAATCTCGTTCATGAAGCCCTTTGAGATTTGGAAACCTCGAAAATTCTGTAAATTTATTTTCTCTTGCAGCAGTATCTCTGAGTGGATCGTATGCTGGAGTTCAGGCAAATAATCTTCTCGATCTACAGTCCACTCGTGTCGAAACAGGAAGTACGTTTGATAAAGAATCTGGAGGAAGTAAGATACTTTTTGTCCATCAAAACTATCGTATCAATCCTTTTTCCAATGATCTTCTCAAAAAAAATAATGCTGGAAACTATACTATTGGAGGAACTCTCTTCAATAGTACTCATATATGATTTATAAGAAATACGGATCCAGAAGAAAAAAGAACATTCTCTGGATGGCAGGAAATACAAGATGGAATCTATGAAAAAACCTTAATACAAGAAAATACTTTTACTCAAAGTGGATCGATATATATCCCAAAACAATCAGTTGGAGTGACGACCTATTATGCTGTTCTGTATAACTATGATACCACTCCTCCAGTATGCCCATCGACGCTCTTTTCTCATGAAAGTGCAGGAAATGAAAATTTTATTTTTCCAGAATATCCATGGTTTCGAACTTCGAAATATGGGTATTTTGTGTGTTCGGAGGAAGAGTCAGCTTGTCTGTGTGATACTTCTACTCTTGGATGTTTTTTGAAAGATGATACCGTTTTAAGTCTTCCACAAAGCATCAAACATGCACAAACCTTCACCTATACTTTCAAAAATAAAGCTGGACTCTCACAAGTTTGTACTTCTCCTGCTGATAAAAAACTTTTTTATGATAGGATAAGTCCTGATATACATCTCATACTTCCTGGAGTTCCAGAAGCTTCTTTGATACGAGAATACGTGAGCAATGAAGGAGTACTCTATGATGGAGTACAAATCGTAGAAAAGAGATTTTATCACATAAAAAATGATATAAGTTTTCAGGCAGATGAAGAACTCGATATACAGCTTCAACTCTACGATCCTTACAATAATAGTAAAACACAGGAATGAGTTTCTGGAATCAATGCGTATACTGTGGGTATTTCAGAATTTGAAAACAATAACTGGGTAAAAAAAATAGAGCAAAAACAAACTTTTGATTACTATAATCCTCTAGGAACTCTCAAAGCACAAGATACCCATATTCTCAAGCTTGATACTCTTGCAGGAATACAAGATATCATCACGCAAGTAGGAAGCTACCAAGTCTATGTCGATATAGAAGATGTCGCAGGAAATCAATCACGAGTCGTATTTTATTTTGATATTATTCCTGCAAGTATTTCAACTTCTAGAAGTCTCGTTGAAGTCGGAGCAAGAGAAACTCTCTTTGCAGATAACAGCTCTTTCTATAGATATACTTTGACTCTGCGAGACAGCTACAATAATCCTGTAATAGGCAAACAAATAGGAAGTATAAGTCAGTCGTGTGTTGGAGTAACAGTGTGTTCTGAACTGCAACTTGATATGACTTGATCCAATCCAAGTGGATGACAAGCTCTCGAAGTATTTGACCTTGATACACTTTCAGATGTTGATGGAAAGCTGAGCTTCTCTGTCCGAGCTCTTGTTCCAGGAGTATTTACAGAATCATTTGTACTGAATGTCATAAATCCAGCTTTTTCAGTACGACTCTCAGGAGATAAAAATACATTTTTATCTCCTCTGCGAGGAATCTTGGAAGCAAAAGTTTCTTCTGTATGGGTCGCAGATATCCTTCCCGTAGATATCGCAAGCGAATATCGAGTTCGTATAGAAGATGCAAAATCTCTCGGATATAGCTGGACACTTTCAAGTTTTTGATCATACCTCCGTGCGAGGCATCCAGATACAGATTTTGCTCTTTCTGGAACTTTATTAACACAAGCAGATGGAGTATATTTTTCAGGTATATTCAACAGTAATCTCGCAGAAAATGAAAAACATAAAACTCTTTTGGAAATAGTGGATGACACGGTTTCGGGAATCGATGTTTCTTATTTGCTTGGAGGGAAAACAGTGAGGTATCGTCTTTCTTCACTGAACCTTTCTCAAGAGCCTCTTCGTCTTGGAAATACCCGCGAACTCCAAAATCCTGTAAAAGTTATAGGGATGCTTCAAGGAGTAGGAAACACACATAATCTTACAGAAAGACAAAACTTTACAGATATCAGTACCTCTGATCTCAGATCTGTATTTCGAAAAAATATAGGAGCAAATATAAAAGCAAGAGTACACAATACAACGATTTGAGGAATTAAATATATCGACAAAACCCTTGATTCAAACAAAAACTATGTGCTAGAAAATAATCCAAGCTTTGAAACACTGGTCGTTCGAAATGGAAATATTTTGATAGAAGACGATTTTAATACCCTTGGAAAGCCTATAGGACTTGTTTCCTATACAGACTCTGGATACAATAAAGAAGATGGATTTAAAAATGTATGAAATATCTATGTAGAACCCGAAGTAAAAACGATTTCTGCTTTTATCTATGCAGATGGGGGATTTATTAGTACACAGTCTGGAAAACCTATTTCTTGAGATGTAGCAACTCGAAATACCATTTTACCAGATCAACTTTCCCTCATAGGTTCACTTTTTACACGAAATACTCTGGCATGAGGAAGAATATTTAATGGAGAATATATATTACCATGATGAGAAAAAACAACACAACAAGACCTAGCTACTCAGTATGACTTGTACTATACGCGAAGAGGAAATACAAACTGTGAAATGGATGCCTATGCTTTTTGTAATGTTCCAGAATATCTTATCATCGAGTACGATACACGTATTTCTTCTACTCCTCCAAAATTGTTTTCGAACTAAACAATAGAAATAGTACACTTGATTTTTCTTGTTTTTAACCAAGAGCTTCAATATCTCGTTGTCGTATAAGTCTAAGATATCATGTTGGATCTCATTGTTTTGGAAGATATCACGTATGAGCGATAGGATTTTGTATTATTTTTCAAGTGCTTGAGTCTAAGTATGTTATCCCAGATTGTAGAGTAAATCAAGCATATGGAGAGACTCTTTGGAAATCTATTTTAGGGAAATCATATGGTCTCATAATAGCTTCAATTTCCTCTTGAATAGAATGACTCAACTTTCTTAATTTTAATGCGTCATATCATAGTATTTCTGCTATTCTTATTGCTTGAATACTATTGTCTTGTCATTCAGGCATAAGTTTTCAGAGATAAAAATAGGATGTAGGATTATTTTTAATTCCATGAAGCAGAGTTCATACAATAGGATCATTAAAATCATCATGAAATTTTGAGCTTAAAGAGTCTGTATGAAGAGGTAGATTGCTTATAAGAGGGATATGCTGATCTACTTTTTGAGTAGGAGTCGATCTTAGTAACCAATTATCATCTCAAGAAGACCATGAAGATGTATCTATTCCTGGTATTAAAATCAAACCATTTCCAAGTTCTACATTATTCATGATAGCAATAAGTATTTTCATCACATGATGTGATGTATGACTCATAAGTTCTTCCCAGTCTTTATCTGCAGTTTGTTGTAGAGTTTCTAAACTTTTTTCTCATAAATCTATATTTTGAAATTTTAGATTCTCTTTCTGAGATTGAGTAAGTAAGAGACTACGAGTATTTTTACCAAATGCTGGATACATATATATTCCTAACTTATTTGCTTCATTTTCAATATTTTCTGGGGAAGAGAAAGTATTCATTTTTGTTATATTATTTTTAAAATAATAAAGAAACTATTTTTAGACACTTTAAATTGACACTTAATACTATTTATATATAAATATATTATGTATAATATTATTCTTATAGATTATGTCAAATTCAAACAATACAATAGGAAGTTCATCACAACCGCAAGAAACTTCAGGAGAAGAAATTATAAAACATAGAAGAGACGATACTTGATATCAAGTAACAGTATTACTGTCAGAGAAGAAAACAATAACGGTAGAAAACCAAGATAATATTTGGATGTCATATGTACAAGATCAGATGAATAATCCAGAACTTTCAGAGAGTGAAAGAGCATATTATGCAAGAATCTTTCGTGTTAAGTCTATGCCTACTCTTACTAAAGTTAAGGGGAATCCTGTAAATATGATTTTTGAAAGGATGTCTCAAGCTTGATATTTCACAGATTTTAAAATAATTGATATTCCTGAAATAGTGGATGAATATACGACTTTTGATTTATTTAATTTTCCAGATGATCATGTAGCAAGAAGACCAAGTGACAGCTATTTTATAAAAAAATCAGAGCTTAAGAATCAAAGTATGTTACTTAGACCCCATACTTCAGTGATGTGGAAATATGTGATGGACGATTTATGAGGTATTTTTGAGTTAGAACAGGGATGAAAGCTAGAATATTTATCTACAGGAAAAGTCTATAGAGTAGATGATATAGATCCAACACATCATGAGTGCTTTCATCAAATAGATGGTTTAAAAGTTACCAATAAAGATATTGAGCTTATTACACAAGATACGCTCAGAGAACTCCTTACAAATATTATTTATTCTATATTTGGGAAAGATGTAGAGTATAGATTTTTAGAAGATAGTTTCCCTTATACGCAAGAGAGTCTTCAAGTTGAAGTAAAATTTGAACAAAAATGGCTAGAGATTCTTTGAGCATGAATCGTGCATCCTTCAGTAATGGAGAGTTTATGACTGGATGCCACAAAATATAATGGTTGGGCATTTGGTTTTTGAATAGAAAGACTCGCAATGGCAATTAAAAAGATACCTGATATACGTTTATTCTGGAGTCAAGATCCAAGAGTTATCAAACAATGGGGAAACTTAAATCCTTTTGAGCAGATAAGTAATTTTCCTCCAGTATACAAAGATATCTCTTTTATTGTGCCGAAATCTTCTTTTAAAAAAGATGAGAAAGAGTCTGAAATAAGTGGTGATTGGGAGTTAGAAGATGAAGCAGATTTATTTGCGATAGCTGCACTCGTAAGAGACATGGGATGAGATATGGTTGAAGCAGTAAAAATCATAGATGAATTTCAAAATGACAAGAAATTTTGAGACCATAAAAAAAGTATAAGTATCAAAATTACTTTCCGTTCTTTAGAAAGGACTCTGACAAATGAAGAAATAAATAAAATATATTTTAGTATTAGAGAAAGAATAGAAACAGAACTGGGGTATAGTTTAAGATAAATCATTTATGGTGTATGTGAGAAATAAATCAGTATAATCCAAACATAGTCTGAGTACATCTCATCTGAAAAGAGACAGAACTATGAAGAATTCAGAGAAATATTCATAGTACTATGCTGCAAGCATGATTTTTTCCTTCCTTTTCATATACACCTCTCTCATCTACCAATGACAATCTTTTTTTTTGATTGGTCCCTCTTTTTTCACCTTTGTATCAGCAAGGACAAGTAAAACTTTCTCCTGACTTTTTTCATCATACTGACTCTCCTAGGGGAGAACTCTTTGAAATGGTACAAAAATACTTAGAAAAAGTGCGATATGCAGGGAAAAATATAGATGACTATAGTAATGATATAACTCTTGTATCACAGTTTTCAGGTATTATGGTACGACGAATACTGGAATGAAAAATACATGAAAAAGAATATATTCTCTGAAATCTCTTTCGTCATGCTGGGAAAGGAAAGATAAAACAGTATCCCCAACTGGAAGCAGTTATTCAAGAGACAAATATAAAGAGTATTATTCTTGAGTTAGAAAATATACTTTCTGAGATTATATGAGAAAGATATTTTTATATATCTAGCTCTGAAAAAAGTTTTCCATTTGTATCTCCTTGATTTGAGTTTACTTTTCAAAATGTAGAATGAAAAATAATTTCTATAGTTTGATGATATCTTGATCCTCTTCTACTTTCTGATTTTTCTATACAAGAAGACTATTTTCTTTTTGGGATAAATGCAAATAAACTTGCTTTTCAGTACTCTAAAACTCAAAAAGAAAATAATTGGAGGTGAATTCCTATAGAAGAATGATATGAAAAGCTTTCTCTTCCTTCACTTGGGACAAAGGATATTTTAAAAGATAAAGAATGAAATATTATTTTACAACCGAGTAAGATTCATCTCCTTGTAAGAGAGAGACTTACAACTCTCTTGAAAAGTAATACAGATACAGCTCTCTCTCAAAAGTGAGTATGAACTCAGGAAATTATTATTGAGGGAAAGGGGGATAATTTGATTTTTCGATGAGACTGGAAAAAATATTTTTATCCAAATTTTCCTCATTATTTACAACATTACTTTGGCTGAAAGATTTGCTTCATGGAAGATAATATTCTTGATATGTATCTACCCCATGTGGATTTAGAATCTTTTCAAAAACTTTTTTTGAAAAATATACCTCATAAAAAAATATATGTTTCTCAGGAAGAGGTACAAAGTTTTCTATGAGAAGATATAGATCTTATGATGTATCAGGATGAATTAGAAAAAAGATGATATAGTATTTCATATAACAGAGATACTTGATATATTTTTGATGTTCCTTGATACAGGTTAGATGTTTATCATTTTAGACATATTCTTGCTGAAATTATGTTTTTAATTCCTTTATCTCTTACTGAAAAAAAAGATATCCAAAAGGTATGATATACGGGATCAAAACTATGAGAAAGACCCAAACTCTATAGAGATACTCTCGTGTGAATTCCAAAGTTTTTACTTTCAAATAGTTTTTATGAGATTCCTCAAATACTCATTTCGTCAGGGAAAAATATTTTTCCTGAAATAGGAAAAATATTTACAAATCAAGATTATGAAATAGAAACAGGAAAAAGACTTTCTACGAGTCTTATATCTTGAATAGTAGAATATATTCAAAAAGAGTGTCCTAAACTCCCATATAAAGGATTTTCAATAGACCATCTTTCCGATGGAGTCCACATCTGTTTTTTTATACTTTCTCAAAAATCATGAACTATATTCAATGATGTATATAATTTTCTGTATACAATTTGATGAATGCTCTGAAAACAGTATACTCTTACTATAGATAATACTTTGCAATCCCTTCAAGAATGACAGAGTTTTCTCGTATATGAAGATGGAGAGAAAGTATGATATTTTTGAACGGTATCTTCTGACGTAAAAATAAGAGGGAGCTGTTATATAGCTGAATTAACTATAAAGATATAAGTATATGAAAGTACATATTATAAATATATCTGATTTTCCTGCTCACATATCTACAGAAGAGCAAGAGAAGTGAGAACAATTTTTGCAGGAAAATAACTACATGTATGAGAATCATATCGCACTTTCCTCAAAAAAATCAACCACTTTGTTTCATGAACTGCTTTCCTCTCAGAATACGGAGATGATATTGTTTTCTTCTGGATGATTTCATGCTATAAACCAGGTATCACGGTGACTTGATAGAGTATGAAGTGAAAAAATAATTATTTGATTTAGTGATACTCTTCATATCCAAGCAAAATATTCTCAGTATGATAATGTTTTTAATGTATATGGACTGACTATGAGAAATATCTTTCTTCTCTGAGAGAAGCATAAAAATCTTTTACACTCTTGCATATATCAAAAAAAGTATATATATCAACTCATTCCTCTCAAAGAATATAAAAATAGTATTTCAGGGAAAGTTTTTTGAGGTCATATTATGATATTTGTAACAACTCTTCTTCTCTACAATATTTATCCAAAAAAAGGAGATATCCTCTATCTTGAGTTTCATGGAATGGAAGAATATCTTATCTCCTATTATCTTGATATTTTAAAAAATCTCTGAGTTTTTAAGCTTTGTTCAGGAATTATATTTGATTTAGGATTTAATATTTCTTTTGAGAGAGAGGCTGTAGAGAAATATACTATCGATATACCTGATACAAATATATACATAGTGTATCAGATTGCTTTCATTCCACTTTATAAAAAAATGAATATAGATACATGATACTTGATACTACAAAATTAAGTCATTACTTCCGGTATGGATTTATAGATGGGATGCAAATATCTTTAGAAATGCACCCAGTGCTTTCTGAAACTAAGGAAGATATTTTTTCGATTCTTAGTGAAAGATTTTATACGGCAGCTCGCGATATTCAATCTCTCTCTCTTGAAACTGGAAGAAGCATATTTTTATGATTGAGTGCAGGTATTGATTCTTTGCTCATATATAAAACCTTTCAAGAACTTTCAATAGATTTTACAGCGATAAATCTGAGTTATGGAAAAATGTATTCAGAAGCAGATCAGATCAAAAAAATACTATGAGATTCAGAAAAAAATATTACTTTTCTTCACTCAAAAACACAGGAGAGATTTTCTCAAGAAATAGATTATACATGACTTCTTTTTCCTCATACAGTGTCTCATCCAACTTTATTAGCGTATGGAGATATATTAGAACATGTACCTCAAAAGAGTATCTTTGTTACTTGAGACTTATGAGATGAGATTTTTGGAAATACAGAAAGTGCTATTATCGCAGGAGAAGCGCTACCAGAATATGTGTTTTCTCGAGAAGAACTAGAACAAGTTTTCCCGTGAGTTTTTTTTCAAGATGATGATATACAGGTTGATAATGATGCGTATATGACAGAGATATACCTTCTTTTTACTAGAGTTACTCAAAGCATGTGGGAGAATATTGCAAATAAAAAAGATATAAACTATATCCCATTTTATAAATATTTTCTGCCTTTTTTAGGAACTATAAAACAACACTCGATCCAGAGTGATACGAAGGAGTTTTTACTTTTTCAGTGAGAAAAAATGTGAATTTCTCCATCTCATCTTCTTTCCTCAGGGATTAAATTTCCTGTAGACGATGAAATCAATAACGATATCTTTCAAGCTCTCTGCTCAAGAAAACATTTCTTTGAAAAATTTGGAATATATATAAACGAAAACTTCTTAACAAGTCTTTTTTCTCAACCTTCGAAAAAATTAAAATGGAAATTATTTTCTCTCTATGTATTTACTTTTTATCTCGAATACAATGATCATAGATTTTTGAAATCTCGATAGAGAAAAAGACTATACTTTTTCCATATCTTGAGGGAAGAACACAACTTTACCATTATTATTTTTAGCTTCTTGACTCGCATGCAAGCATAAAAGTGATATATGTATATGTAATGTTCCGCATCTAAAAGATATAATAATATGTGTAGAGTTTTTAGCTTTTTTATGAGTAAAAATCACGTATCATCTCAAGAGTAAAAAAATATATATATCATGAAAAACATCACAACTTCAGAATGTTATACCCTATGATATATATACAAAGTTTAGGTATTCTATACTTTCGATATGACTTTTACTACATTTTTTCGACGATGTATTTATTCCAGATAGCACAGGATGATGTAGTTTATGAGAAAGAAAAAATGATCTCCATTATGCCTTTTTTGAAACAGTTTGATATGAGATACATTTTTGAAATCAAGGTATAAGTATAAAAAATACAAAAAAAGATAGAACAAACAAGAACATATCTTTTCATCCTCATATAGCATCTACTTCGCTTACAGAAAATATTATTATCTTTTTAGTACTATCGCAGACTCCTATAGAATCTATAGATATTACTAATTTTTATGCGATACGACCAGATATAGCAGAACTTCTCCTCGTATGTGAAAAATTCGGCTATACTTTTTGTACTACGGGAAAACATTTACATTCTTTTGTTTATACATATAAGAAAGTACAAAGTTTTATCTACACTCTTATTTCAGATTTTGATCAAGCATTATTTTATATATGTCTTGCTCTCATTTTAAAAATAAATATAACCATCAAGAACTACAATAATACATATGGATATGCCGAGATTGATTTTTTACATAGGTTGTTTCCATGAAAAATAAAGTTTTGAGAACAAGATATTATTACTTTAGGAAAATGATGTGAATATATGGAAATATCCGAGGAAATAAGTGTAAATGAATATCCTCATATAATGTCTGATTCTCAACCAGTTCTTTCTTCTCTTTCTGTCTTGCTCAGTTCACTTACTATTTCAGATACACGCTTTATAGGAAGGTATGGATATGGAGAATACTATAAAAAATTTCATTGTACTATAGATATTTGAAAAGAATGTATTACCATACAAGTTCCTCAAGATATTCCAAAAGGATATGAAATACAAGAAACTATTTCTTTATATAGTATTCGAGAGTCATGACTTTTGCTTTTACTAGTTGCTTTCTTTCGTTGAAAAATACATATAGAAAATACCTCTATTTTAGAAAGAGGATATGAGTGAATTTTTGAAAAATTATTATTATTAGGAGCAAAAATTGAATAAAAAATATAATTTTGATATTTCTCAAGCATCATGGTTGAAGCTCAATGATATTATAGAGCTTGTTTTTTTTATCGAAAATAAACAAGATTATTTTGAATATCTTTCAGTCAGTACGAGAGATTTTAAAGTTTTTTGAGAACTTAGTAATACTATTGTATCTCCTGATATAACTTTTTTTCAGGATATTTTGATATATAAAAATACATCTTTTTCTCAGAAAAATATAAAGTCTGTATGAGAAGATAGATTTCTCGTTAGCTGAGGAACTTTGTTACAAGATATATGCTGATTTCTTATGAAACAGTGATATGATAGTACTCATTTACTCGGAATTCCCTGAACCGTTGCAGGAGCTCTTGTGAATAATTCTTGATCAGGAATGTTAGGGAAATCTCTCCTCGATAATCTTCTTGAAATAGAGTATTATATAAGAGAGAAATACTATGTAAAGTCTAAAAAGGATATACTCTATTCGTTTCGAAACACTGAGTTTAAAAGTATGAATAACCTGTATATTGATACAGTGACCCTCTCTTTTGAAAGAATTTCAGAAGATGAACTTCTTGAAAAAAAGAAAAAAAGATTTGAATCCCGGAAGAAGCTGAGACATATATATCAATATCCTTCCCTCGGAACATGCTATGTTTCTAATATTCATGGGGACTATAGGGACATAAGCTCAAAGTTTTTTTCAATCAGAGAAAATAAACTCATAAATATAGGAATTGATACAAAATATGAAGACTATAAGGATTTTCAAAAAGAAATGAATGCGAAGTACGAATTAGAAATTGAGATGGTGAATGGAATCTATGATTCAGATTATGTTGGAGTTATTTTTTATGATAGGCAATGAAACTATCTCCTTCAAAAAAGAGATATTGATGCTCCGAGTAATCCTTCTATGCTCACTCTTTTTTGAGGAGAACGAGAAATAAATGAAGAAATCAGAGATACAGCTCTACGGGAAATAAAAGAAGAGTTAGGGATATCTGTATCACAAGATGCACTGAAGTATTTCGGACTTTTTCTAAAAGAACATAAAAGATGTTTTATATTTCAGAAAGAAATAGATGATATGTTTGATTTTTCTCGTACTATTGTATGTAACGAATGAAAGTATTGTATAAAAAATATTTCTACTCTTTCTGATATTTTAGAAGATCAAGATATGACTCCTCTTTTTAAAAAAGTATTATTTTATAAATTATAAACGTGAACTATATACTCGTAACTTGATCGAGCTGATTTATCTGATACCATGTAGCAAAACGTCTTTTAGAAGACGGAAAATATGTTATTGGGATAGATAATGAAAATGAATATTATGATATTTCTCTCAAAAAAGAGAGAAAAAGAATCCTTTCCACATATAAGAATTTTATACGTATAGAAAAAGATATATGTATACAAAAAGATATTTTTGATATCTTTGACACCTATCATATCGAGAAAATATGCCATCTTGCTGCTCAAGCATGAGTTCAGTACTCTCTTACACATCCACAATCATATATAGAAGTGAATATATGTGGATTTTTTAATATTCTTGAAGCAGCAAAAATATACAAGGTGAAAAATTTTGTGTATGCTTCAAGCTCATCGGTATATGGAAAAAATACAAAACTTCCATATTTACCATCTGATAACGTTGATACTCCGATAAGTCTTTACGCAGCAACAAAGAAGAGTAATGAACTCTTTGCGCATACATACTCGCATCTCTATCGTCTCCCTACAACAGGTTTGAGATTTTTTACGGTATATGGTGAGTATTCTCGACCTGATATGGCTATTTTAAAATTTGCTCAAAAGATACAAAAAGAGGAGGAAATAGAAGTATATAATAATGGAGAATCAAAAAGAGATTTTACGTATATCTGAGATGTAGTCGAAGCTGTAGTTCTTTGTTTAGATACTCCTCAAGCTTATAAAATATATAATATCGGAAATGAAACTCCTATATCAGTCAATACAATGATAGGACTTCTCGAAAAATATATGTGAAAAAAAGCTCTGTGTCGTTATACCGAGAGACAACTATGGGATGTTTGAGAAACCTGGGCTGATATATCAGATATTAAAAATGATCTTTGATGGAAACCAAATACTTCCTTTGAAGATGGTATAAAAAAATTTATAGATTGGTTTCACATATACTATTGAAAGTAAAATAATTATGAAAAACTACTCAATAGTATAGTTTTTCTTTTCTCGTCTTCATAAACTCTTTCAAAAAATATCTCTCTCACTTCAGATTGATATTTTTTTTCTTTTTGCTATACTCTTGCATATACATTATTTTTTCAATAAAGAGAACTTTATGGCAAATAGTCACGGACTTACTTCACGAATCGTCCAAAAACAAGCAGCAGCTCGAAAGCTTGCAAAAAATAAACGTGCATCATTTGCAGTCTATATCTGAAATGAAAATCCTCAAACACGAAAAAACCAGTCGTTTAAGGCTCGAAAACACTATATGGAAAATAAACAAAATTTTCCAAAGAAAAAACTCGCAAATAAAAATCCTACATCACTTATGGAACAGGGAATCATCGATGAAAGAGGATTTTTCGTAAAAGGAAAAAAGAAAAATTTTCTCACGAAAACGATGACAGATACGAAAGGACTTGATTTTTATGGTATGCCACGATAAAATTCTATGCAACGAATCCACCTTCCATATACTGTGTTTTGAGAAATACTCGAAATTACGCAAAAAGAACTCTATCACCAACTTACGAGAGTTCTTCGAGCTAGAGTCAATCAGGAAGTGATATTTTTTGATGGAACAAACCAGGAAGACCATTTGTATATTATGGTACATATCAATAAAAATACAGTGAGTTTTCGAAAACAAAAGATGATTCAAAAATCATCCGAATTACTTTCAAGACTTACTCTCTATCAAGCATTTCCCAATAAACTAGAAAAGATAGAATATATAGTCCAAAAATGCTGTGAAATAGGATATAAAGAAATAATTTTTTTTGAAGCAGAGCGAAGTCAAATCCTTGTACTTTCGGATAATAAAAAAGAGCGTCTCAAAAAAATAGCAATCGAAGCGATAGAACAGTGTGGGGGGAATATTATTCCTGAGATAAAGTTTATTTCTTCCCTCTCCTTTGAGGAGAGGGATTGAGGGTGAGGTTTTGTGTGAAAAGGGACTCGAGAAAGAGATATCTCTCTCTTGTGTCATACTTCTGGAAAATATGCTCAAAAACTCTCAAATATTTCTCTTGAAGGGAGAGAGTATATCAATGTACTGGTAGGACCTGAAGGAGGATTTTCAGAAGCAGAAGTCGAAGCGTTTGAAAAAGTGGGCATGAAGCAGATATATTTTGGAGAAAGAATACTGCGAACCGAAACCGTTGCTCCGTTGCTTGGATTTTATCTCAGTCAAAAAAAAGAAGCCTAAGCTTCTTTTTTTGTTTCTCAGATGATACGAGTTTCTTGTATCTGTGTCTTTTGCAGTTCACGAGTTTTGTGAAAAATATGAGCTATACCAGAAAAGAAAAAGGAAATGAAAGAAAATATATCATAGATATAGGGCATAGTATAGGATGTTTCTCGAAGTTTCCCTATTCCAAAAAATATAGGGAAAAGCAGGAAAAGAAGAAGGGTACTATCCCATCCAAAAAATCAAAGAATTGCGAGAAAAAGAAGAGTTATCACCAGGCCATTTTCTATATGAATACGCTCTTTGGTTTTCATAAAAAAGAGTCCTATGAGGTTTACAACAGGGATATAGCATAAAAAAGGAGGAAAAGAAGCTTCAGGAAGTATTTGAAGTTTTTCTAAGATTCGTCTTTCTTTTTCTTGTTGCAACAGAGTTTTTTGGACTACGATATCTTTGAAGCTGATAAAATCTTTTTTTGAGTGCATCGTAGAGATGAGATAGGAAAAAAGAGATTTCATAAGAATATATTTTTCCTTAGGAGTCGGAACAAAACTCATATCTAGAGTCGTGATTTCATTTTGAAAAATAAGTCTCATACTTTGTACGATAGACCATACGATATACGCAAGCATCACTATATTTGCGAGAGAAGTATATCCTGTGCTATAAAGTATGACACATAGCAGCATCGCAATAAGATGAAAAAGAGAAATATCTCGCATATGAGGGAGTTCTGCATGTTGTCCAGATAGGATAAATCCAAAAAATGGAACATGAGCGAGCATCAAAAAAGTATTTTGTTCTTCGGATATTTTTTCTATCTGAGCATGTTGAAAAAAATCTGTGTTTGAACCTGTTTTATGAAATATCTCTCCAAGAGTTACTGTTTTTCCGAGATGTGCTTGGTAGGCTCCATACAGGATTCCTGCAAATATAAAGAGTCAAAGTATACTGGTTATGATATCATTGAGACTCGCAAGTCGAAAAAATGAAATATTATCTCCTATCCCATATCCCATCACAAAGAGCATCAAAAGAAGGAGTATATGGAGAGGGAAAGCTGTTTTTACGTGGTTTTTTACGAAAGGATGACTGATATAAGGATCTTTACTCCAAAGAAATCCAAGTGATACCAGTACCATAAAGTATGCAGACATAGCATTTCCAACTACTTTTTTATGAAGTTCCATAGAAGATAATTAAAGTATATAAAGAGATGATAGCATATATTTCTCTCTATTGCGAAAATACATCTTTCTTTTTGCGAAAAATAGTGCAGAGAATAAAAGCTTGTAAATATGAAGTTTTTTTGTAGGATATGCGAAAGTTTATTTTTCTTTCGAAATCATATGAAAATCATCAGTGCAGAGTTTTTAAAATCTATCTCTATCAACGACGAAAAGATATTTTTTGAAGTACGATCTGAAGTCGTTTTTGTAGGAAGATCCAATGTCGGAAAATCAAGCCTCATGAACGCACTTCTCAATAAAAAAGATCTCGTAAAAACTTCGAGTAAACCTGGGAAAACTCGAAATGCAAATCTCTTTCTCGTGAATGGGAAATACCATTTCACGGATCTTCCTGGATACGGATTTGCAAAACTCGGACAAGAACTCAGACAAGATCTCGATGCTCTTATCTCATGGTACTTAGAGGAAAAACGACATACCATCAAGCAAGTGATACTTATCTGCGATGGAAAAATAGGTCCACAACAAAGCGATATCGATATGTATAAATATATCACAGAACTCGGACTTCCTACTACGGTAGTTATGTCTAAGATAGATAAAATAGGAAAAACGGATGCACAAAAGTCAAAACAACATACGCAAGAAACATTTTTTGGAGCACGAGTTATGATGATATCTTCTACAAAAATTACAGGAATAGAGGAACTTCTGAAAGTGATAGGAGAAGCTCTGAAGCAAAAATAAGTGTATTATAAAAATCTAGTATTTGTAAATACTGGATTTTTTTGCATTTCTGAAATATATCGTTACAATTCTTGTATTACATTGTCATTACAAAAATATGAATACAACCTATTCCATGCGAGTAGAAAATGAACTCAAAAAAAAATTTCTTGAAAAAAGTAAAAAGTCAGGAGTAGACGGAAGTACTCTCGTGCGTTATTTTATGAAAAGTTATGTAGAGCGAGATGATGTGGTTTCTATAGATATAGAAGAAAAGCTTTTTGATGAAATGTTTCAATCTTCGCAATTTACAGAGGCATTTAAAAAGATGTCTCACGAACTGGATAAAGTATGATTCTAATAACAAAGAGTTTTCGTAAAGAACTTTGAAAATTAGGTTCGGTATCACTTTGAACTATACAAAGAGAGATTATGAAGCATCATCACGGATTAGAAAACCTTATTGAGTTATGAGAAATAGATGGAAGAAAAATATTAAAATGCTATTTGAATTCTAAAAAAGTAAGATGTATTATTTCTTTTACGCAACATAATGGACAATATTTTCCATTTTATATTGTAAAAAAAGAAACAAAAGATGGCTATAATATATCAAAACAAAGTTTAACATTTCTTGTATATGAGATGATGAAACATACAGAAGATATAAAAAATGGAGATTTTGAAAAAATAGAGTTTAAAAAATAAATTCAGTAAAGCTGGATTTATTTTTGTTATACGTTAAATCATATTTTTACATCATTACTTTTAATTTTGAAAAAAATAAGTAAGGAGTCTATCTTTATAAAGAAGTCTTTACTATCAATATATCTTAAATCGCTATAAGTAGTATTTCATTCCTGTATTCCAGGTATGTTTGGAGTTATAGATGTAATTTCTCTTTCTAACAATGATTCATTTATTAAAAAGCTTTGAGTTTCAAATCACAATTCTCATATTTTTGAAAGAAGAAGGTTGTATTCTCTGATATATTTTTCTTCGATACTAGATTCTTTTTCAAGATTATTTCTCATTGAAACAAGATGTGCATAAATAATTTCAATGCGATCCATTTTTTTAAAGATTATATTTTAAGTGGCATAATAATATGTCTGAAATTTCCTGGAAGAGCTTTTTTGGCTCCTTCATCGAGGATAGGAAGTAGGAGTATCGGAGCGAGGGGACTTTCAAATTGGAGAGAGACATGAGTGGTGTCAATGACTCCGAGTGCTTCAAGAAAGTAGGTAGAGTTTATTCCTATCACGGCATCTTCTCCCTCGACACTTCCTACAAGCTGTACTTCTCCTTCTCCGATTTGTGTTTCGGAAGTTTCGAGGAGGATTCCCATTTCTCCTGAAAAACTCATTTTGATAGAGTAGTTATTCTCTCGTGAGATGAGATTGATTTTTCGCAGTGCTTGCATGAGATCATTTCGATTGATGACTCCTTTGGTCGTATAGCTATTTGGAAAAAAATTGAGATAGTCTGGAAATTTTCCATTCAGGAGCCGTGAATAGAGTTTCACTGATCCAAAGAAAAATGCAATTTGATTTTCTCCTGAAGTGATTTTTACTTGATTATCATCTCAGAGAATACTTTTGATTTCGAAACAAGTTTTACTTGGGATAATTTGTGAGAAATTTACATTACTTGGAGTATCGAGAATCGTTTTATACTCAGAAAGTCGAAAACTATCGGTAGAAGCAAAAATAGTTTGAGAACCTTCGATTTGTTCAAAAAGTCCTGCAAGAGTAGGACGTATATTTCCCTCAGCACTCGAAAAAAGAGTTTTCTCAATAGACTGCTTTACAACACTTCCTTTGAGGGTGAGAGAAAGTTCTTCTTTGATATTTGGGATAACAGGAAAGTCCTCAGCAGCGATTCCTTTTATCTTCGTTTTTCCACTGGCTGTTTTGATTTCGAGTGCATCGTTTCGAGAAAGTTCTATACTTACCGTATCATCATTTACGAGTCCTATGTAGCTTCCAAAAAGTTTTGAAGGGACAGAGAAAGATCATTCAGATATGACTTTTACATCCTCGTCGATGAGGTATTCTATTGCCATTTCAAGGTTATTTGCAGTCAAGACGATACTTTGATAATGAACTTTGATGAGGATATTTTCAAGTATCGGAGTTGTGGTAATCCCAGCAGTTGCATGTGACACGATAGAAAGTCCTTTTTGAAGTGCTTTCGTTGAGATTTCAAATTTCATAGTACAAAAAGTTAGAAACATATATATTAAAATATATTTTGTTTATTTCAAAAGGGAAATCAAGTGCAATAAAATTTCTTTGTTAAAAAGTTTTAAAAAGTTGTGAAAAATACCTATACAAAGATAACAGTGAGAGCTGAATTTCCTAAAATATCTTTGTGCAAAGGAGCTAGGAAATCACGTACATCGTTTCCTTGGAGAATAATTTTTGCATGATAGGAATTATTTTTTTTGAAAGTCGTACTTCCTCTCAAAATACGATAATCTCAAAGATGATTCATATTTCAAAGAGTTTGTTCGAGTTTCTGAGTAAACTCGAGTGCTTTTTTCATATCACTATGACGGTATTCGAGGGTCAGCATTTGAGTGTAAGGAGGATAGAGAAAATCTTTTCTTTCCTTCAAGGTTTCCATAAAAAAATCTTTGTAGTTTCCATCACACAGTCGCTGTATGAGAGGATTTTTCGGAAGAAAAGTTTGCAAGACAATAGTGGTTTCTTGAGATTTTCTATTTCCTCGACCGATCAGTTGTTTGAGGTTTGCATAAGCTTTTTCACTCGCATCATAGCTCGGATACGCAAGTTCTTGTTCTACTAGTATCACTCCGATAAGTCCTATTTTTTCAAAATCAAAACCTGTAGTAATCATCTTTGTTCCGATGATGATATCAGCATCATCGAGATGTTTCAGAGCTTCTTTTTTACTCGAAATATTTTTCATTGAGTCAGAGTCAAAACGATAGATAGAAATGGCTTTATTTTCAAGGGATCATTCACATAAAACTTCACTTTTGAATCCCTGCTCACACAAAACCTCACTCTTGAATTCTCTCTCCTCAAGGAGAGAGAGGCTACAAACTTTTTCTTCTGTTGTTGTTTGAGTATTTCTAAGTTTTTTTGCTAGTATTTTTATATACTCTGGAACTTCTCAAAAACTTTGTCTCATAATATAGTTATCCTCTCCTTGAGGAGAGGAGATTCAGTGGTGAGGTTTTGAGTGAGATATTTCTTTTCAAGAGCGAGTTTTTCCTTTAAAATATTTTCCCAGTGCTTCTTCTATTTGCTGAGTTCCTACTCCTATTTGTAAAAGTTGAGTTCCATAACACTTGAGGCACGAAAGTGGAAAAGGAAATTGACTCGCACAGAGATGGCATAAAAGCTGATTTGGATGAGAGTGTATTGAAAGACTTGCGTCACAGTTAGGACATTCCCAGAGATATTGACAGTCTTTACAAGCAAGAGAACTGTAGCTTCCACGTTTATTGAGATAGAGTAAAACTTTCTCTTCTTTTTCGAGAGTTTTTTCTATTTTATCCAGTAAAGTAGAAGAAATATATTTTGAGAGCTTTGAGCTATCTTGCCCAAGAGTAACGGTATAAAACATTTGACGAAGAAGTGAAAAGATATATCATAATTTTATATAGAAGTGAGTATATTCTAAAATCGTATTATGGCAATCGAAGGATATACATATGATTCGTTTGAAGCTTTTGATCGACAGTGGGAGAAAGAAAATGCAGCAAAAATAGCTCTCGAAACCTGAAGAATAGATTGGGATAATCTTACTCCTGAAAATACAGGGGCTGTTATTATTGCAGCAACTGTTTGAAGTGTTTGTAACATCCTACAAAATCTTACTTGAGGAAAGACTCGATAATATTTTAGGGTCTTCCCCAGTTGACGAAACTTTAATCTCGTTATACTGGCAGTATGAAAGCAAAAAACAGATATAGAAAATGAGCACGATTTGACAATG
>JAYTJZ010000092.1:0-7618 GCA_043730605.1 Candidatus Altimarinota bacterium | reverse complement strand
TGAGCATTGTCAAATCGTGCTCATTTTCTATATCTGTTTTTTGCTTTCATACTGCCAGTATAACGAGATTAAAGTTTCGTCAACTGGGGAAGACCCCTTGTATATCTGGAAGTTTCATATACCATTATTATAATGTACCTAATATTATACTTTATTATAATAAATATATTAATTAATAAGTCAATAATTTTCCTTATATTTCTTACGAATTTCTTACTTTCAAAATCTAATATTTTTCATACAATAGTTTCATATTTTAGCATATAAATATAGGATACTTTTATGACGGATTTTTCTCAAAAAATACAAGAACTTCAAGATGAAGTAAGTAAGATGATAGTAGGACAAAATGATTTGAAACGAGATATTATTATTGCACTGCTTGCTAGATGACATATCCTTTTAGAGTGAGCTCCTGGACTGGCAAAAACCAAGACCATACAAACTTTTTCTCAGGCACTTTCTCTGAAGTTTCAAAGAATACAGTTTACTCCAGATTTGCTTCCGAGTGATCTCATCGGTTCTAAAATATATGACCCAGATGCAAAACTTTTTGAAGTCAAAAAAGGACCGATATTTGCAAACTTTGTCTTGGCTGATGAGATAAACCGTGCTCCGAGTAAAGTCCAGTCAGCGTTGCTGGAATCTATGGAAGAACGACAAGTAACGATAGGGGAAACAACTTTTCCTTTGGATACTCCATTTATCGTACTTGCAACTCAAAATCCTCTCGAACAAGAAGGAACCTTTCATCTTCCAGAAGCACAACTTGATAGATTTCTCCTTAAAACCCTTGTTTCTTACCCAACTCCTGCAGAAGAAAAAGAGATTTTACTTCAAACAGTGAGTCGAGAAACTCAAAAAATATCAAAAATATTTTGAAAAAAAGAAATCCTTGCCTTTCAAAAAGAAATAGAACAGGTGGAAGTAAGTGAGAGTGTGTATGACTATATCTGTCGTATCGTTTTTGCGACGAGAAATACAAAAAAATATCCTTACATAGCCTATGGATGATCTCCAAGAGCTTCTCTGGCTCTCCTCAAAACTTCAAAAGTTTTTGCTGCGATGCAGGGGAGAAACTACGTCATTCCTGAAGATGTGAAAGAACTTTGTTTCTGAGTTTTGAGACACAGGATTATCTTGAGTTATGAAGCACTTGCTGAAGGAATTGAAAGTGAGGATATTATTGAAACGATTTTAGAAGATACTCCTCTCGTATAGACTATGAAGACACAGTTTCCAAAACATCTCAAAATAAAAAGTTCCAAACTGATGAAGAGTCTGTTACTTTGAAATTTTAAAGCTGCTTTTTCATGAAAGGGATTAGAGTTTCAAGATTTTCGAGCCTATAGCTATGGAGATGATGCAAAGTATATTGATTGGTGAACCTCTAGTCGTGAAGGAACGACGGTGATACGAAGATATCGGGAAGAAAAAGAAGCACACATCCTTTGTATCGCAGACATGACTGCCTCTTTGAACTTTTGAGATACTTTAAAACAAACACTCATGCAAGAAGTGATAGAGCTTCTATGAGAAGTGAGTCTTGGCAGTGGAGAATCTTTTGGTTGATATAAACTCTTTCAAACAAAAAAAGAATACATCGTTCCGAAAAAAAGCTCTCTTTCGCTCTATGAATTCCAAAAAAATAATAAAACTCCTCTTAGAGATATTTCAAAACCTCTCAGTCTCGATTTTCTCTTAAAAAATCCTTTGAAACGTTCTATAGTTTTTGTACTCAGTGATACTCTCCTTTTAGATGATGTGAGCTTCAAAATAGCGGCTCAAAAACACGATATTATTTTTATTTCACTTGCTTCTCATTTTGAAAATACGCTTGAGGGAGAATGAATCTCTCTGTTGCGATGAAAAACAGGAAGTAGATGAATCAATCTTGATGATCTAGAAAAAAAGAAACTCTACCAAGAAGAACGTAAAAAAATGCAAAAAGAGTTTCAAACAAAACTTCAAAAATGGAAAATAGAGAGTATTTTTCTGGATGAAACAAGTTCCTTATTTTCAGAATTTCTTGCTCTTATGCAACGACGAGAGCATAAAAAAAGATAATTTTATATTTTACTTTCTTTGCTATGAAATATATTTTTTTACTTTGCTGTCTCGTAATATTTTTTTTCTCTGCTTCAGTTTTTGCTTTTGAAGATATAACAGATTTACGAGAAACAAATGATTTTCTTTGGGCATATATATTTGGAAGTTTTGGAGGACTCATCGTTTTTTATCTCTTGCTTCAATACATATTGAAACAACAAAAAAAACCTGAAATAACAAAAATTTCTCAAGAAGAAATGAGCGTTTCAAAATCCCAAGAACATACCTTATTTTTTGAAAATCTTGGAAAAAAATCACAGAGCCTTTCATCTCAAGTATTTTTTCGTGAATATAATAATAAGATTCGAGAAATATTTGCAGAACAAGGCATCACTCGAGCAGAAACAAAAACTCTCAAAGAACTCAAAGGAGAAACAGGACTCAAAAAATCTCATCTCTTTGCTTTGTTTCAAAAAAGCTACGCATATGAATATAGCAGTCGAGATATTTCGATCGAAACACGACAAAAATATATCGAAGATATTATTTCACTTTTATAGAATATGAAATATTTTTTTATAGATGGATTTCATAGCCCGTTTTTCCTAGTTGTATGACTCTTTCTTTGAATCGTAGCTTTTATCTGCTTTCAAAAATATAAACCGAAAGAAAATTTTCTCTATGAAAATATCCTAAAAAAAGTGTATAGTTCTCATACATATTGGTATCGTGCGTATATCATACTGGTATTCGCGATAACCTTGCTTTTTTGTGTCACTCTTGCTGGACCATATCAGGCTTTAAAAAAAGAAAAAGACAAAAGAAACGGAGTAGATATCGAGATAGTATTTGACCTCAGTTACTCGATGATGGCGACTGATATACTTCCAAATCGTCTCGAGGTTGCAAAAGAAGTACTCGTTTCATTCATAGGGGAACTCAAAAATGATAGAGTATGACTTGTGCTTTTTGCAGGGAAACCTTTCCAATCAGTTCCTTTGACGTATGATTACATTTTTCTTCAAGAATTTTTAAAAAATATAAACGTCGATACCATAGCACAGCAATATGAAAGATTTCAAGGAACTGCTATAGGAGACGGTCTTGTTCTTGGAAGTAGTATATTTCCCAATGATGATACGAAACGAGAAAAAGTAATGATCCTCATCACTGACGGAGAAGCAAATAAATGAGTTGATCCAGAACTTGCACTCAAACTTCTGAAAGATAAAAATATAAAAACCTATACCGTAGGAGTTTGAAAAGCAGAAGAAACGACTATCACGGTTCCTGGATTTTGAGGTTTTCCCCAAAAAGTAGGGATTAGTGGAGTCGATGAAAATCTTCTGAAGAAAATAGCAGCTGAAACATGAGGACTCTATTTTAAGGCTGATTCTAGGACAACATTTCGAGAAATATTTGATACGATAGCAAAACTCGAAAAGAAAGAACTCGAAATAGAAATATATGAGATAGAAAAATCACTTTCTTCTTTTTTTACAGGACTCATTTTACTCTATTTCCTAGGACTTGGATATATATTATTTTTCAAAAAAATACGACTGTAAATGAAAAACTTTTTTCTTAATTTTTGAAAACAACTATTGCTCTGAGGAAGCATATCTTTTCTGGGTATATTTTTTCTTCTTTCTTTGACCTATAAAAATCAAGTATTAGATGCACAAAACTCTGTAGTATTTGTACTGGATGTATCGCAAAGTATGCAGGTACAAGATGTAGGTGAAAAAACCAGACTTGATGCTGCAAAAGAAAAGATTCTAGAAACTCTCCGAGCAACGGCAGGAACACAGTTTGCTTTGACTATCTTTGCAGGAGAATCGATGAGAATTCTTCCATTTACGACAGATATAAACCTCTTTGCTACTTTTTTGAATGGACTGAGTCAATCAAATCTCACGAAGCAGGGAAGTAGGATAGACCTTGCACTCCAAGATGCACTTGAAAACTTCACCGAAGATAAGACAGGAACTATTGTTTTACTCACAGATGGAGATGAGTCAGAAATCAAAATACCAAGTACGCTCAAAGATACGTTCTCAAAAAAAAATATAAACCTTATCATCATAGGAGTAGGAACGAAACAAGGAGGATATATCATGACAGGGGATGTATTTTCCCCATACAAACTCTATAAATGAAGTCCTGTTGTCGCACAACTCAATGAATCAGGACTCAAAAAGATTTCGAGTGAACTCTGATGAAGTTATACTGATATTTTTCAAGATATACCACTGGAGACTTTGTGAAAAAAAGGAAATCAGCACGAGTATTTTTTCCTTCTTCTCTTTTCTTTTTTTCTCTGGTTATGATATCTCGGAATATCAGTTTTCGAAATATATAAAAAATAAGACGTATGAAACAAAAAATATTTTTCTGAACTTTCGTTTTGCTTTGTCTTTGACTCAGTATATTTTTCTTTCGTGCTGCGTCTGAATATAAAAAGTTTGAAATACTCTATAATACTTGAGCATACCAAGAAGCTCAACAACTCTTAGAAAAAAAAGAAAAACTCTCTGCTTCACAAATGCATAATCTGTGAAATACTTTCTATAAACAAGCACTATCAGGTGAAAAATCACAAGAGTTTTTACAAAAAGCTTTGCAGTATTATTCAGGCTCACTTCTCAGACACGAGCATCTTGATACGAGGTGGAACTATGAACTCGTAAAAAAACTTCTTTCGGATATAAAAGATGAGGCTCAAAGTGACGAAGAGAAACAAGAGGAAGAAAAAAAACAAGAGGAAACATCTCCAGAAAATACAGGATCTGGAAGTACTGCTTCTGGAAGCTCTTCCTGAGAAAGTGAGGCAAAACCTGAAAACGGAAGTGAAGAACAAGGTCAGCCATCGGTACTACAAAATGCACGAGCAGATCAATATAAACTAGAGCAAGATACAAATATAGAACCCCTTTCTTGAGAAGAGAAGCAAGAGCTCGATGCTATCATCGAAGCTCTCAAGGAAGAACAAGTCTATAATCAGCAATTTTTTGGAAAAAAATCACAAGAAAAAAATGATTTTCAAAAAGCTTTCGAGAGTCTTATGTGATGAAATGATGAAAAAGATTGGTAATTTTATAAGTCTGTAGGGAACGCAGGCATGCACTCCCTACAGGAATAAAAAAGGAACTGCACTCCCTACAGGAATAAAAAAGGAACGCATGCCTGCGTTCCCTACAAAGAATTACATTTTTTACTTTCCAAGCCCCTGAAGTCCTCCCATCATATCTCCAAGCCCCATCCCTTGCATCACTCCCTGCATCTTTTCACCTGCTACTTCTTGTGCTTTCTTCATCCCTTTATTCACACTGTCCATGATAGCTTTTTCAAGAGCTGTTTTTTGTGTTGGAGAAAGTCCTGGAATGAGAGTCGCTATTTCAAAATCAGCTTTTTCTACTTTCATTTCTCCATTTACGGTAATAACAAGTCCATCTACTTCTGCTTCAATGAGTGTGTTTTCGAGTTCTTTTTTTACTTTCATCGCTTCTTGTTGAAGTTTCAAGAGTTCCCCAGCTTTACTAAAGTCCATAGTTTCTTTTTTATAGAATAAATACTGCATCATTATAGTTTTATTTTTCTTTTTTCAAGAAAAAAGCTTCTCTTTCTTGCGATATGAAAAAAGGTATGTTACTATAGATATATATATTTTTTTACCCTTCTTTTTATGAGCCCAGCAACTGCAACACAAGACGAAGATCTCCTCATTATCAGTGAAGATACTCCAGATACTGCTTCAGATATGGATTTTTCTTTTAGTTTTTGAGATGAAACTCCAACTTCTGTGGAAACAAGTTCACAAACACTTGTTTCTCCTCCAGATACGACTCAAGCACTTGCTGAAACGACAGCTTCTCTTGGAGATTTTTCATTTGATATTTTTGAAGAAAAGACACAAACTCCAACTTCTCTAGAAACTGTTGTAGAAACTCCTCTTGCTCCTGCTACGGAAAATACTTCGGAATTGATTTCTATTATGGGTACTCCTGTATGAGAAACTCCAGTGATGGAAACAGTTATAGCAGAAACTCCCGTAGAAACTTCAATTGTAGAAACATCTCTCGTAGAAGCTATCACACCAGTAGAAACTCCAATCCTTACTCAAGAAACTCTCGTTGCAGAGGTAAGTCCTACAGTAGTAGCAGAAAGCAGTGTTACAGAAACAGCAACAGGAGAAAGTCTCAATGACATCTTGAGTCTGACTATTTTAAAACTTCAAGCTCGACAAGAAGTTATCAGCGCAGATAAAGCTTCAAAAACTTCAAAAGAAGAAGATATCAAAGAAAAAATCAAACAGCTCCAAGCAGAAGTGAAGTTTCTCGAGGCAGAAATGGAGTTTCTTGATGGCGAGGCTGAAAAAATCACAGCAAATGTACAGCAACTCGAAGCTATGAAACTCGATCCTGTGAAAGAGCATAATGCACGACGAGTCGTGAAAAAATAAGTTTGAAAAAAATATAGGAAATCTCTCTTTTAGAGAGATTTTTTTATGTAAATAACTGTGATTTAATATCACCTAAAGTTTTTCTTGTTCATTTTATTTCTTCAAGAAAATTAGGTAACTCATCAATACTGAGTTCAGGATTTTTACCATAATTATCTATTTTTGAAAATATATCTTTTGTTTTATTTTCAAATAATCTCAATATTGCTATAAAATTAAATATACTTTCAGTTCTTTCTTGCTTCTTCATTTTTGTATAATCAAACTCTGCGAGAACCCATCTTTCGATTACAGCATCTAAATCTCTTTTTTCAAATAACTCTGTTAAAATTTTAGGTATTTTTCAACTAATAGTAGTTTCAAAATATCATGAATCATAGTATTTTGAAAATAGTATATCAAGTTCTCTTCGTGTCTTAAAAGTATCTGCTTTTTCTTGTTGAATAACTTCTCTTTTTGTATTTAAATCTTGTTCTGCATGAGAGAGCTTTTCTTTCAATTCTTTTATAATCCCATTAAAACTATTTTTTGCTCTTCCTAACGCATTTGTAAAACGAGCATGTCAGGTACTATCATTGAAATGATCACGAATTGATTTCATTCCATCATAAAACTTTTTCTTTTGTGAATCAGTAAGTGTGTTTACATTTTTAGGTAAATTGAAGTTATTTCCAATTGATTCAAAGTCTATTTCATTAAAATTATGTATATCTGGTTTTTGAGTATAATTTAAAGCCAAATCAATATCTTCTATTGTACTCCTTAGCTGTTTTATACGAGTTTTAAGAGCTCTAAGTTTTGTTCAAGAATTTTCAACTTGATGTAAGTTTTTGAGTGCATCTTTTCTTTCTTTATCTGAGAGATCTGAAATTTCATCTTGATATACACTAAAGAGTCGATTATATGTTTCTCCACTAGATTTTATATCTTGTAAAAAATAAGATTGTAGTCTCATTACTTTATTTTTTATCTTTTGTTCATCTAATCAATTTATTAGACCTCTTAAAAATCAAATTTCAGCATTAATTTCTAATTGATAATTATATCTTTTTTCTTGCAATATGATTGCATCAGCCTCTTCACTCGGAATATGTTTCCTGAGTCTTT
>JAYTJZ010000091.1:0-2729 GCA_043730605.1 Candidatus Altimarinota bacterium | reverse complement strand
AGTCTTTTCTATAAGCAGTTTTGATCGCTGACTCGATAATCTCTACGAGTTTTTGTTTTGGAATTTTCTTTTCTGCTGCTATCAAGTTGATAGCAGCTTGTATTTTTTGTATGTCTAACATAGTGTTATATATTATCCCCATCTGCCTTTCAGGCATCTTCCCCTTTCTACGAAAGAGGAAGAAATAGGTCAAAGTAAAATATTTTTAAAAGAAAACGAGAACTTGTTGCCAAATCCTCGTCCGTTTCTCTTAAGTTAGAATTATTATATATATCTAAAAATATTTGCAAGAAAATTTAATTATTTTTTAGATTCAGATTTTCCAAGTACCCTTTTCTAAAAATGCTTCTATCGTTTGTCTGTTCGCTTTATTGAGAGCGTTAGAATGACTGATTCATACTTGCTCTGCATAGTGTTTGAGTGATATAATTTCTTTCCCTTCCAGATACGCAAGTCGTTTATGATAGCTCTGAAGGAGTGATTTCTCTACTATTTCCTCCATAATTTCTATCTTTCCTTGCGCATCAAACTCTTTAAATGCTTCATAATAGAGTTTTCGGTCTATAAATTTAATATTTATGGGAACATAGCCTTCTCGAAGCAAGAGATAGTTATTGATGACTCTTCCTATACGACCATTTCCATCGACAAAAGGATGTATATGTTCAAATGTGAGGTGGAATCGAGCGATTCTCTCTATAATATTTTCTTTACTGCTCGCATAAAAATTTGAAAGCATTATTTCGATACGGGAAGCAATTTCTTTCGGATTTACTGCGATGTAACTCCCTACTCTTACCCACTCATTTTCGCTACGAAATCTCCCTGCGATATCGTCTTGAATATTTGAAAGAAGCATCGTATGAAGTTTCAATATCATAGCACTATCAAGCTCTTGTTGTTTCGATTTTTTATCTATATACTGTACGACTCTTGCAAGATTTTTCGCTTCAAAGAGTTCTCTTTCAGAGATATATCTATCAAGATCTATTTGCAGAAGAATTTTCTCAGTATCCTCCAAAGTGAGAGTACTATTTTCTATCGCATTTGAATTATAGACCTGTTCAGCAACTTCAGATTCACTCAAAATATCAAGCAAGGCTTGTTTCTTGAGAGCCTGTGCAAAGTATCTTTCTCGCAGAGCATGTATTTTTTGTATATTCATACAAGAATTGTATTTTTATTCACGGTTTTGTCAAAAATATCGTGAAGATATGTAATTTTTTTATATTTATTCACGAAAATATAAAATAAATCGTGAATAATATGAGATTATCAACAACAAAAAACGAGAACTTGTTGCCAAATCCTCGTCCTTTCTCCTAAAACTTACATGTATTATATCTATCTGTAAATATTTGCAAGAAAAATATATTATTTTTAGTTGTACACACGACGAACTGAGTTTTGATCTACAAAAGTATCTCTACCAGTAGTTGGTACATCGTTTTCGATAATAAGCCCTTTTATAAAGATTTGCTGTGCAAAGCCTAAAAGAGAATCTTGTTTAAAATGATAAAAATTACCCCAACATTTTTTAGAAATATCCATCTTCAATATATCTACGAGAAAAGATTTCTGCTGTATATTCGTCCAAGTTGACATAAAATTTAGTAGTTTATCTCTTACAGAAAGTTCAGGGAGATTTTCAAGACCTCATTTTTCTCAATTCAATAGTTCTTCATAGCTAGCATCTTCGCTGTCATCGAGGTAAAAATCAGCAACTCCCTTCACTTGTATTCTATTAGTTACTTCTACAAGCCCCTCATCTATACCAAGTTCTTGTGCAAGTGTACTCCAAGCTTCTCGTCGTCTTTGTATATCTTCAGTGTAAGTTTCATTACTTCGTAAAACATCATTTGCTGTATCTGCAAATGTAGCTTGAACGTCTCCTACTATGGAATTATTCCCTTCTGATAATCCAACAAGTGTATCATTTCCTTCTCCCATAAAATATATATTAAAAAATAGAATACTTGTAGGTATTCTATTTTTGATTTATTACTTGTCAAATATATTATTTATGTATTTATATATTATCTTTTCTTTCTGAGAAACGTTGGAATATCGAGATCTTCTCCATCTCGCATACTTGAAGATTCTTGTATATTTTGAGATGGTACTGAAGTAATACGTGAGTCTGTGATACTTCGTTTTCCAAATCCTGTTTGGTGTCCTCCTCGCATAGCTTCTGATTTTTGATCAATATATTTTTTATTCGTATTTTCATCAAATCCTGTTGCTACTACGGTGATTTTTATTTCTCCTTCGTAGTCTTCTCGGATAGTTGCTCCGAATATGATATTTGCATCTGGATCTACTGAGTCTGTGATTATTTTTGCTGCTTCGTCTACTTCAAACATAGAAAGATCTGTTCCTCCTGTGATATTGAAAAGAAGTCCTCGAGCTCCTGCGATAGAAAGGTCAAGAAGTGGACTATCAATCGCTGATCGTGCTGCTTCAATCGCTCTGTTTTCTCCTGAACCATATCCGATACCCATAAGAGCAGAACCTGCTGATCTCATAACAGAGCGAACATCGGCAAAGTCTACATTGATAAGACCTGGTTGAGTAATAAGGTCTGAAATCCCTTGTACCCCTTGATTGAGTACTTCATCTACGATAGAAAATGCATCAAGAAGTGGAGTTTTTTTATCGATAATAGAAAGAATTCTATCGTTTGGTATCGTGATAAGTGTATCTACTTTTTCTTTCAAGAGATCAAATCC
>JAYTJZ010000090.1:0-7758 GCA_043730605.1 Candidatus Altimarinota bacterium | reverse complement strand
AAACTACTTTGTTACTGAAAAATGGGTTCCAGGGCTTCTTACAAACTTTAAGACTATCAAAGGTCGTATCGCAACGTACTTGAAACTTCTTCGAGATTCAGAAACAGGAGGACTTGATATTCTTACGAAAAAAGAAAAAGCAGGGAAACTTCTTGAACTTGAAAAACTTGATAAAGCATTTAAGTGAGTAAAAGAAATGAAAAAAACTCCAGATATTATATTTGTAGTTGATGGAGTATACGAAGGACAAGCTGTAAAAGAAGCTCGAACTCTCGGAATTCCTTGCTACGCTATATTTAATACAAACGGAGATCCATTTGTAGTAGAACAAGCTATCCCTGCAAATACCAACTCTGTGAAATCACTTGATTATCTTGCTCTTGCCCTTAAAGATGCTTTCAAAGCAGCTCCAAAGAAAGCAGTAGTACAAATAGAAGCAACAGCAGAAACAACCCCTGCAGCATAAAAAAATAACAGACACGAAAATAATTTTAATTTTCGAAAAGAGTGCATATACTAGAGGGGCATTTATATTTTTCTAAAAGTTTTGTATGTCAAAATCAGAAAAGAAATGAGCAACTCCAGCAGTTTCTCAGGGAGGAATTCTTGAGAAAGCAAATATGGTACATGCTATGAGTTACTTTCCTTATTTTATAGGGGCTGTTGCTATGTATTTTCTCGGAAATACTGATAAAAAAGCAGCATTACATCATATTAAGTATTCAGCTATTGTTGCTTTTGGGATATGTATTCTTCTTATTATCTTGAACGGATTTTTTGCAAGTGTTGCAAACGGAGCCTACCTCATACTTTCTGGATATTTTGCCTATAAAGCATATAAAGGGGAAGAAATAGAAGTAGAGTTTCTTGATGTGATAGAAGATAAAATCTCGGAAACTATAAAAAAATAAATATTCATCTACAAATATCACATTTTTTTCATATTTTGGAGAAGATGTGATCTTATATACTAAAAAATAGATTATGGCAGAAATAACTGCGGCTCTTGTAAAAGAACTTCGAGAAAGAACAGGAATCGGAATGATGGAATGTAAAAAAGCACTTTCTGAAACTGATGGAGATATAGAAATGGCAATTGAGGAACTTCGAAAAAAAGGTCTTGCAAAAGCTGCAAAAAAAGCAGATAGAGAGACTCTAGAAGGAGGACTTCGAATTATCTCAGAAGCAGGAAAATCATACGTGATATCTGTTTCTTGTGAAACAGATTTTCTTGCAAACTCTGATAAATTTAAAGCAATGCTTGATGTTATTGCTGCATTTTTGAAAGCAAATGGAGTTGATTCACGTGATGCTGCTCAAAAGCTTATTGAGTCTGATTATTCTCTTGAAATGGGGGAAAACCTTCAGATCAAAGATTATGAAGTTCTTGAAGGGGGAGTATCTGCTTCATATGTGCATTCAAATGGAAAACTTGCTGCAGTCGTAGTAGCGCAAACTGGAGGAGATGAAACAAAACTCAAACAAGTAGCGATGCACGTAACTGCTGCAAATCCAGAATACCTTTCACCAGATGAAATATCACAAGATGTAGTAGAAAATGAAAAACGTATTCAGCTTGAAATGATGAAGAACGATCCTGCTATGGGAACAAAACCAGATGAAGTACTTCTCAAAATTATTGATGGAAAAATGGGGAAATTCAAAGGAGAAATATCTCTTTTGGAACAAGCATTTGTGATAGATCCAAATACGAAAGTAAAAGACTTTCTTGGATCTACAGAGCTTACAGCTTTCAAAAGATACGCAATCTAATAGAAAATAATTTTAAAAGTAAGAACCTACAAAAGCCTTGTAAAACTTCTTATTTTTAAAATTTCTAGGCCTATAGTTCAGGGGTTAGAATTCAGGATTCCAAATCCTGCGACCAAGGTTCGATTCCTTGTGGGCCTGCCATACAAAAATAAGAAAAATACTTCTCGAAAGAGAAGTATTTTTTTGTATCTGAGTTCAAAGATAGGATTGCACAATACAGCATTTTTCGTATAGTAGGGATAATACTTTTGAGCATCATACTATGGCAAAACTTTTCAAAGAAAAAATCATTAAACAAAGACTCGAAAACTTTGAGATTGTAGATATGCAAGCAAAACTTGAAACTCTTTCAAGTTGGTATAAAGTGAGTCAAACAGGAAATCTCAAAGAAAAATCAGAAAAAGAAGTAGAACAAAGTTTTGCAGAACATATTCTCGGTTCTGTACTTGGATATACTGCCTATGGAAGTGATGATGTCTATACTCGTGAAGCTCAACCAAAAGCAGAGTCTACCTGACAAAAAGCAGATTTTTGACTGGGATTTTTTGATGCAACAGGCAAAGAAAATAGTCTGCTCAAAGTCGTGATGGAAGTCAAAGATGCTCGAACTCCACTTGATAAACCACAGCAAAGAGAGGGGAGTCTCACTCCAGTTCAGCAAGGGTTCAAATATAAACCATTTTTCAAATCTTGTGACTTCGTCATCGTCTCAAACTTTATCGAGACACGACTTTTTTATGATAACTATAGTGACTATGAAGTTTGGACTCTCGCTGACTTAGTGAATCCGAAAGATGACTATTACAACTTTCGTAAGTTTTATTTTTTGCTCTGTCGAGAAAATCTCATAGCTCGCAGGGGAGAATCCACCACTAAAAAACTTCTTTCTGAGATTCGTATCGAACAAGAAACAATTACAAAAAAGTTTTATAAAGAATATAGTGAGTTACGAAAAGAGTTATTTAAAGATATTATAAAAAACAATAGTTTTAAAAGAACAGAGCTTGATATAGCTCTTAATAAAACACAAAAGATTATTGATAGGCTTATATTTATTCATTTTTGTGAAGATAAGGATCTGCTTCCTGAATGAAAACTTAAAGAAAATTTACTAAGAGCTGAAGAAATAGGATTTACTCCTTGGGAAATGCTCAAAAAGTTTTTTGAGTTTGTAAACTCAGGAAGTAAAAATCTAGGGATTCCAGAAGGATATAATGGAGGACTCTTTCATGCAGACCTCGAACTTGATAGACTCAAAATTGGGGACGATATTTGTAAAAGGTTTATCGATTTAGGAAAATATGATTTTGAAGATGAACTTTCTGTTAACATATTGGGACATATCTTTGAACAATCTATTTCTGATATCGAAGAACTCAAAGAAAAAATACAACGTAATACCGAACTCGATACGAAAGTAAGTAAACGAAAAAAAGACGGTATATTTTATACTCCTGAGTATATCGTCGACTATATCGTCAAAAATAGTGTCGGAAAAAAGATAGAGGATTGGGAAAACGAACTCAAACAACTCCATAATTTTCGAGAAGAACTCACTGATAAAAACTATGAAAAACGAGCTATTCTTGTCTATGAAGCTCTCCTTGAAAAAGTACAGCAGATAAAAGTTCTTGACCCAGCATGTGGTTCTGGAGCATTTCTCGTGAAAGTGTTTGATTTTCTCCTCGCAAAAAATCAAGAAATATCAAATATTATTATCGAACTTAAATGAGGAACGAAACAAATGGAACTAGAACAATCTGACGGTAATTTGAAGGCTATTTTGCAAAACAATATTTACGGAGTCGATCTCAATGATGAATCCGTAGAAATCACAAAACTCAGTCTCTGGCTCAAAACTGCAAGTAAAGGGAAGAAGCTTGCAAATCTTGATAAAAATATCAAGTGTGGAAATTCTCTCATCGATGATCCAACCGTTGCCTGAGACAAGGCATTTTCTTGGGAAAAAGAGTTTTCTGAGATTTTTGCTGATGGAGGGTTTGATGTGATTGTGGGGAATCCTCCGTATGTTACTACAAAATATGAATCGATGGACACATGAATAAAAAGCTTTTTTTTAGAAAAATATGAATGAGCTTATGATAAACTTGATTTATATGCTTTGTTCATAGAAAAATCTATCAAGATTTTGCGAAAAGATTGAATCGTTTCAATGATAACACCGTGGAATTTTTTACACAATATATATTCTTTTAAGCTTAGAAAATATATATTATCAAACGTTCAAATTAAAGCTTTTGTAAAACCTTTAAATAAAGTCTTTTTTGATGCTGTTGTAGAACCTATAATTTGGATTTTTCAAAAATGAGTATTAGAAAATAGTAAGATTATATTTTCTGAATTAGATTATATTCTCGAAGAAAATATTTGAAGTATTGAAAGTGATAAATATTTGCAAGATAATAAATATTTATTTCATTTACCATGAGATTTAATCTCTGAAAATATTTTAGAAAAATCTAGGATAAAAAGTGAAAAGTTGTGAAAGATAGCATTAAACTATATTTGAATTATGACTTGATGACAAGATAAAATGATTGCAAAATCACCTATTTTTGAAAAAAGTAAGAAAGTTTTATCTGGAAAGAATATGTGAAGATATTATCTTACTTATTCTTGAGATTATGTAAATTTTGATAGAAAATTAATTCATAGTAATGATAGAGAAGAAGTTTATTTGTCTTTAGAAAAAATATTATTAAGAAAAACAGGAAATACTTTTAGTGCAATTATCGATACAGAACAATATTTCACAATACAATCATTATATAATATTTGTTTTTACGATACATCAAAATGGTCATCTAAATATTTATTAATACTTTTAAATTCAAAATTATTTACATTTTTATATCGAAAATTCTTTATTACAAATCCTCAATCTTTTCCTTATATAAAGAGAAAACATTTAGATGAATTTCCAATCAAAAATATTTCCCTTTCAGAACAAGCCCCTTTTATCGAAAAAGCCGACTTCATGCTCGAACACAATAAACTCTTGCAAGAAAAAGCAGGAAAATTCTTGGGTCGTGTTTCGTGAACTTTTGATATAGTAAAACTCAGCAGAAAACTCGAAAACATCTGGGAACTAAGTTTTGTCGACTTTGTAAAAGAGCTCGAAAAACTCAAAGTAAAACTTTCACTCAAGGATCAAGATGAGTGGGAAGAGTATTTCATGAGCTATAAAATAGAGCTTTCAGAACTTAAAACTCAGATTGATACGTGCGATTCGCAGATAGATGAAATGGTGTTTGATTTGTATGGATTGACGCAGGAGGAGAGAGATGTGGTTTTACAATCGTAATTTTTGGAGGATGGATATTACAAAATTTCATAAAGTATTATATAAGTATGATCAAAAAAAATACTATTTATATTTTGATTTTTCAATATCTACCTTTAAAAAACAAAAAAGAAAAACAAGAAAATTTAATTTTAGTGAGACACTATTAAAATTTATGTCACAAAACCCTTCAAAATCTATTTATATAACTAGAACAAAATTTGAAAGATGAGGATTTAATATACTTTGAGACACTATTTTTTTAAATATAGATGAATTTCAAAGATTTTGTTTTTGATTAGAGCCAAGAATAGATAGAGCTAATGCTTTTTTTAGACAAGATATTAGTATTGAAAATATAAATTTAATTTGAGCTACCCAAGAACAAGTATTGGAATGGATTAGAGATTTATCAGAAGAAAAACAAAAAGACTTTACGGATAAAATACATAAGAATATATTAATAGTAGATATTAAAGATTCTGAATTATTAGATGAAGTAAAAAAGAGAAAGATAGGACTTGAAACATTTATTAATATTATTGAAATATCGAAATTACAAGAGATAAATGAGATTTGAGATAGAATGAATTTAAAAAGAATTAATTATGCTTTAGATTTTTGGGAAGAACATAAAAAAAGTTCTAAGGAAATTCAAGACTGGCAACCATTTTTTAAAGAAAATTTTTGGGTTATTAGTCAGATTTTTTCTTCTTCAGTAAGTTTTTTTGATGATGAATTTTATGCTTGATGATTAATCCAATGAAAAACAAAATGATGAAAATGGGTAGATTTTGTATGAAAAAATGAGGGTGCAGATAATATTTCTTTAATTGAAATTAAGACTCCAACAAGTAAATTGATAGATAATAAAGAATACTGAAATAGAGTTTGAATTTATGCAATGCATGCTGATTTAATGTGAGCAATTTCACAAGTATTAGATCAAAAAGATAAAACAATTAAAGAATATTCTAATAATAGTTGAGAAAAAAATTATAAAGTATTCAATCCTAAAACGATTTTAATTATAGGAAGCTTAGAGAATGAAAAAATGAATTTAAAACAGAAAGGATGTTTTGAATTGTTTAGAAACTCTCAAAAAGATATTGATATTATAACATATAATGAATTGTTTGATAAAATTAAATCACTCAAAGATTTATTAACTTAAATTTTTACTTGCAAAAAATATTATAGGTATATAATATGTATATTACATACTAACTATATACAATATGATTCCATATAAAAATCTCGGAGGAAATTCAAGTGTTGTTTCTTATGAAATAGGAGATGACTATATAAAAGTGAAGTTTAGCTCATGAGCTTGTACTTTATATACCTATACTTACTCAAGTGCCTGAAGTTCTGCTGTAGAAACGATGAAGCAACTAGCGAAAAGAGGAGAGGGCTTAAATTCATATATTTCAACTTATAGACCAGATTATTCTGATAAATGTTAATGCATCTATGAAATACGCGGATATATTATTTCTCAGAGGTATTTTTGCTATGATACGAAGTAAATGAGATACGGCACTTTTTGGCAAAACAACTGCTGAAATGAAGAAAAAATGGGGAATAGCTCCTACAATACCCCTTGCAGATTTTATGCCAACGATATTGCTCAAAGCAAAAGATTTTGCAACAGAGATTACGATTCATAATGCTCAGAATAATCATATGAAAACAGAATCTGAGATTTCATCAGAACATATTACGAATAATATTTCAGTACGAAAAACTTTATTGGAGAGATGAATTGTTCCTGAAAGCCTCAGTCCAGAAGAAGATTTAGAAAAAGTGAAACGAAGACTTACAACTGATGTTAAAAAATGAATGAAAGCAGCAAAAAGCTTTAATAAGTAATCTTTTATTTTACTCCACTCTAAAAATAATATTATTTTCGATACTCGAAACAGTATTTATAAAGAACGGACGAGTTTCGACTTTTGTATTTGAGATTTTTATCTGAATAAGGTTGACAAACTATGCATAATTCATACCATATCTATGTACATAATACTATACATAATCTTGTAATATATGACAACACAACTTATCAGTCTCAATGAATATCGAAAAAATATTTCTACTCTTTGGAAGAAAGCTCAAGCAGAAAACATAAAATATGTGGTACTTTCTCACTCAAAGCCTATTTTTGAAGTGAATCCACTTCATGGAAATAATATAGAGGATGACTGGGATATACAGTATACTCCAGCAAATCACAAGGCTTGGCTTGAATGACGAGAGGATCTCAAAAATTGAGAGACCATATCTCTTGATGACTTAAGAGCTAAGTATAAATAATGAAAAAATATAAGATAGAAACTAATAAGTGAGTGGAAAAGTTTTTAGGAAAGCATAGAGATATTGCCGTTAAATATATTGATGCACTTGAAGTATTGGAATACTCTCCCTTTGAAAACTCTCTTGATATTAAAATACTTGTTTGAAAGAAGTTTCACTATAGACTTCGAATCGGAAAATATAGATTTCTCTACGAAGTAAGAGAAGAAGAAATATTAATATACTTTTATGATGCTGATAGTAGAGGAAGCATCTATAAATAAAATAGGGGTCTTCCCCAGTTGACGAAACTTTAATCTCGTTATACTGGCAGTATGAAAGCAAAAAACAGATATAGAAAATGAGCACGATTTGACAATGCTCAG
>JAYTJZ010000089.1:0-25825 GCA_043730605.1 Candidatus Altimarinota bacterium | reverse complement strand
AGATTTTTTTTCTGCATAGGGAAAACTCAAAAATTATACTTCTTTGCGCTCTTTGAGAGCGGTGATGAGACTCATCGTATCAGCGTACTCAATATATCCTGAGCTCAAACCTCGGCTGAGTCGAGTGAGTCGCACTTTGTGTTTGAGTTTGCGTTTTTCTATTTCTTCGATGAGAAAGCTCGCGGTTGCTTCTCCTTCGAGGTTCGGATTCGTTGCGATGAGAATTTCTACTTTTTTTGGAGCTTCTTCGATACGAGCGAAGAGTTTTTTGAAATTGAGATCTCCTACAAAAACTCCATTTATCGGAGAGATAGCTCCTCAAAGCACATGATAAACTCCAGAATATCCTCCAGATTGTTCTAAAGTGAGGAGATCAAGATATTCTTCTACGACACAGATTTCTTCATGATTTCGAGCACTATTATCACAGAGAGTACATATTGTTTTCGGAGCATCAGTGATAGCTCCACAGATATCACATTTTCCTGTCTTTTCTTTGAGAGAAGCGATGCTTTCTTGAAAATCTCTCAGATAGTGTTCATTGGTAGAGAGTAAAAAAAAGGCAAGCTTCGTTGCTCTATTTTCTCCAATTCCAGGAAGCAGAGAGATGGTATGGATAAGTCGTTTCAGGGCTTCTGGCATAAAAAGAGAAAAGAAGAGAGGGATATAATATATTTTCTAGTATAGAGAAGCTCTCTCAAAAGGCAACTTGAGAAAGAAAAAATCTAGCAGATGCTAGATTTTTAGTTATTATATACATACTGAACTCCTTCTTTGATTACCAGATAGTTGGGATCTTCCACTGGAACCATATCTTCAAATGTTTCATCTGCTCGAATGGTATTAAGACTATCGATTTCAGCTATCTTTACATCCAGTCTATCAAGTTCTACTTTAAGTTCATTTTGTGATTTTTCGAGTTTTCGTATCGTATATCCTTGGGTTGCATTCGCATTGAGAATCCAAACATAATATAGTAAAAGAAATGCAATAAGTCCCATAAGAGTCATATAGGTTGACTGATATCAAAAAGTCAGTTTTTCTTTCTCGAGTTTTCTCTGAGAAGAAAAGTGTTTTTCGCTATATTCTTTCATGATAAGTCTTGCATTCACGATACTACAAGTTAGGAAGTAGAGGAAATATAATATTTTCAGAGACGAGCCTATATCTTTTGAGCGAGTCGCGCTTTTGCGCTTCGACTTCTTGAATTTTCTTTTTGTTCTGTTTCACTCGGAAGTATCGGTTTTTTACTCAGTATCTTAAGACTTGCAGAGTGTCAACAAGTACAGATAATACTTTGGCAGATGCAGTCACGAGATTCCTTTTGGAAAAAATGTTTGACGATACGATCTTCCAAAGAATGAAAGCTTATTACAAATATTTTTCCATCTTTTTCTAAGAGTTTTACAGCTTGTATTAAACTTTTTTGGAGTGTTTCCAATTCCTTATTTACTTCGATTCGAAGTGCTTGGAAGACACGCATTTTTGTTTTTATATGGGTATTTATTTTAGCATCAAGAAATATTGTCAGGTCAGTTGTTGTTATAAATTTTTGTATTTTTCGTGCTTTGATAATCTCGCTTGCTATCTTCCTATGTAAAGATTCTTCTCAGTAGTTTTTGAGTATTTCAGAGATTTCTTTTTCTTCTGCATAGTTGAGGACATCAGCTGCTGTTTTTCACTGTCTTGTGTCAAAACGCATATCGAGTGGTCCTTCGAGTCTCAAGCTAAAACCTCTTTCTGCTTCATCAAAATGGAGAGAAGAGACTCCTAGATCATAGTAGATTCCCGTAATACTTTCTATTTCATATTCTTTGAGTTTTTCTTGAATATGTTCAAAATTTGCATGTATTAAGATGATTTTTACCTGTGTTTTTAGAGCTTCCAGTCGTGTTTGTGCAAGGATGAGATTTCTTTCATCAGCATCAAATCCTATAAAAATATCTTCAGGATTCATCGTTTTTATGACAGCACTTGCATGTCCAGCAAGCCCAAGAGTTGCATCAACGACGATATTTTTTCTTTCCGGTCTGATATCTATAGCTTCTACTAATTCCTGAAGGAGTACAGAAGTGTGGATATGTGCATCAGTTTTTACGCTCATGTCAGACAAGATTTGTTAAGAAAATGTGAAAATCTCAAACTTTATGTCTTTAAATAGAGTTTTCTCTATCTAGTTGTATCTTTTTTAGCTTCTCTGTCAAACAACACTGAAACATTAGACTAGACAAAATTAAGAAAATATTTTCTCTATTTTAAGGCAAAATTTTAAAGTTCTTCACATTTTCTTCACAATTCGCTTGAGTAAGCAAAGGTATATAAGAGGTGTATATATAAAAACTGTCAAAAAGACTTGTAAATTTTAAAATATTAATAAAATATTAATGTTTAGAAAAATACACGACCCCGGAGTCGTGTATCAATAATTAGTAACTTGACTCCGGGGTCAAAGAACAAATGATACACATAAAAAATTTAGAAGTTTCCGTGTGAGAAAAACAAATCTTAAAGTGAGTTTCACTTCACTTTGAACTTGGGAGAAACTACTGTATTCTTGGGAAAAACGGAAGTGGAAAATCCACTCTTTCTTCTGTTCTTATGGGACATCCAAAATATGAAGTTACTGCAGGAGAAATTATGATAGATTCTGAAAACCTCCTCGAAATGGAGCCTAACGAGAGAAGTAATGCTGGAATATTTTTGAGTTTTCAAAATATTCCAGAAATTAAAGGTCTGAAACTTTCAGAATATCTCAGAACTATTTTCACTATTGCTGAAAAACAAAGAAATCAAGCATTTAAAGATATTTCGCCTTTTCTGTTTAAAAGATTTATAAAGTCATATCTCGAAGAACTTCATATCGATGAAGTATTTCTTGATCGTGATCTCAATGTAGGATTTTCTGGGGGAGAAAAAAGAAAGATAGAGATTTTGCAGATGAAGCTCATCGGGCCAAAATATATCATCCTCGACGAGATAGACTCAGGACTCGATCTTGATGCATTTAAAACCGTTGCAACGATGCTCCAATCTCTGAGTTCTCCTGAAAATTCTATTATTATTATTACTCACTATTTTACGATTTTGGAGTATATTCCTGTAGATATGGTGTATGTATTGCGAGATGGAAAGGTATTAAAGGAGGGAGGAAAAGAACTTGCAAGTGAAATACAAGAAAAAGGGTTTGGGGATTTCTAAAAAATATATATGACAACAGAAACAGTAACAACATCTGGAACTTGGGATTTTTCCGACGATGTTGCGTACATCGGAGAAGCAGTCCAAGGAGTGAGTGAAGCAGTGGTACGAGAAATCTCGGCTGCGAATGAAGAACCATCTTGGATGCTGGAACTTCGTCTCAAAGCTTTAAAGCTTTTTCAAGAAAAACCTATGCCTACTTGGGGGCCAGATCTTTCGAAACTAGATCTCGATTCTATTTATTATTTTCGACGTCCAGAAGGAGCTGGAAATAATAAAAGTTGGGACGATGTTCCAGAAAATATAAAAAATACCTTTGATAAACTTGGGATTCCCGAAGCAGAAAAAAAAGCACTCGCTGGAGTCGGAGCACAGTATGATTCTGAAACCGTTTACCATAGTCTCAAGGAAGAGGTTGCAGCGCAGGGAGTCATTTTTGATGATCTTTCGCATGCCCTCAAACAACCTGAACATCAAGAGCTTATCAAGAAATATTTTGCAAAATCTATTCCTTTAAATGACCATAAATTCTCATCATTGCACTATGCAGTATGGTCTGGAGGAACGTTTCTGTATGTTCCAAAGTGAGTAAAAATCACAGAACCACTCCAGTCATATTTTCGAATGAATGTAAAAAAAGGAGGACAGTTTGAACATACCATGATTATCCTCGAAGAAGATGCAGAGGCTCACTATATCGAGGGATGCTCTGCTCCAAAGTATGATGAAAATTCTTTGCATGCAGGAGGAGTAGAAATATTTGTTGGGAAAAATGCAACGATGCGATATAGCTCGGTTGAAAATTGGTCACTTGATACGTATAACCTCAATACCAAACGAGCTATTGTTCAAGAAAGTGGATATATGGAATGGGTGGGAGGAAATCTTGGTTCTAATACGACCATGCTCTATCCGTGTTCCGTATTACTCGGAGATAATTCTCGTGCAGACCATCTTGGAATAGCTTTTGCGAATGCGGGACAAAACCAAGATACCGGTGCAAAAGTGATACATATCGGAAAAAATACTTCGAGTTCTATTGTTTCAAAATCACTTTCCAAAGGAGGAGGACTTTCAACCTACAGAGGACTCGTAGATATAAAGCCAAGTGCGACAGGGTCAGTGACGAAGATAGAGTGTGATGCACTGTTACTTGATAACTTCTCAGGTTCAGATACTATTCCAGATATTAGAGTGGGGAATACTGAAAGTATTGTAGCTCACGAAGCGAGTGCTGGAAAGATAAATGAAGATGATTTGTTTTATCTCCAATCTCGTGGAATCGATGAAGAACAAGCAGCAGCGATGATCGTAAACGGATTTATCTCTCCGATTATGAAAGAACTTCCTCTCGAGTATGCAAGCGAACTCAATGTTCTTATTTCCATGGAAATGGAGGGAAGTATCGGATAATTTAAAAAAATATGCTCCACCTTGATCCAAAATTTCTCGCAGAACTCGAAAGTACCTGAGTACAAAGACTCAAAGTATTTTTGTATGAAGCAGGATGTTCTGGAAATAAAATCTGAGTCGAACAAGAGTTTGAAATTACAGATGATTTGGTAGAACTCCATACAATTCCCTCATCCCAACCTTCTTCTTTGGATGAGAAGGAGCGAGCTACAATTAACAAAAAAACTGTAGCCTCTCTCTCCTTCAAAGGAGAGAGAATTCAAGTGTGAGGGAAGAGTATAGAATGAATAAGGCTTTATATTCCAAAAACAGATACTATACATTTGGAAAATGCGAGAATAACCAGAACGGTAACAGCAGATCATACGGGAGAAGCAAAAGTAAGATATATATTTGTAAGTGATGAAATAGAAGAACGTTGTGGTTGTGGAACAAGCTTTGCTTTTGAAAAAAAAGTTCCAAAAATCAATCTTGAAAAATTAAAAATGATGCGAGAAAACTTTAAAAAATAAATAACCCACCACTGAATCTCCTCCCTTAAGCCTAATGGAGGAGGGCTGCATAATAATATGTTGCCTCTTTCCCTTAGGCTTAAGGGAAAGAATTTAGATAGGGTTATACTACTAACTATCCCACTATGAAAATACTCAATGAAAATAAACTCTACCAAAGCTCTGAACTTGAAAAAAATATGCATATCGCAGACGGAGTTTCAGTGCTTCTTTTTGATGAAGCAAACATCTTAGAGCAAGTCACTTTTGGAGTATGAGCAAAACTTATATATTGTGGATATTTTTCTCAAGAAGATGTTTTGAAGAAACATTTTCTCATAAATGGTGGAGAAAATAAAGGTGAGATATATGCACTGCTTTCCTCTCGAGGAGAAAAAATAAAAGCTCAAATTTATGGAGAACTTGCTTCAAGTCACTCGTATCTTGATATGCATATTGTGAGTTTTGTCTCTGATAGTTGAGATATAGATCTCGATGGAGCCGTAGAAATCACTTCTGGAGTTGAAAAAGTAGAAGGGTATTTGAGTGAAGAAAATATTTTTTTAGGAACGACTGGAAAAGTCAGAGGAATTCCAACTCTCAAAGTTCACTCGAATGACGTAAAAGCAGCACACGCTTGCAATATGCAACGTATCCCTGATGAAACACTTTACTACCTTCGAAGTCGTGGACTTCCCAAAGAGGATGCAACGGTTTTACTGCTCCAAAGCTACATCGCAAAAATATTTGGAAAGATTCGTGAAAATGATGAAGAACAATATAATCTCTTAGAAGAAAAAATACTTTCAAAACTTAGGTAATATGATTCAAAATTTCAAATCCGATTTCCCGGTATTTCAAGCTCATCCAAATCTTGTATATTTGGATAATACTGCAACGACGCAAAAACCAGCGTATGTGATAGATGGAGTAGCCGACTATCTACGTACAAGCTATGCAAATATTCATAGAGGAAGCTATGAACTTTCAGAGATTTCAGAAAGACTCTATGAAGACTCTAAAAAAATAGTAGCAAAACATATAGGAGCAGAGAGCTGGAGAGAGATTATTTATACAGGAAACTCGACCTACGCTCTCAACTTTTTGGCTCAAAGTATTTGGAGAACCGGGCTTCTCAAAAAAGGAGATACCGTTCTCGTAAGTATCGTCGAACATCATGCGAATGTTGTTCCCTGGCTCATATTGAAAGAAGACTATGGAGTAAATGTGGAGTTTATTGGAGTGACTCAAAATTTTGATTTGGATTATAATGACTTCAGAGATAAGCTCACAGACAAAGTAAAAATCGTTTCTCTGGCTCACGTAAGTAATACAACGGGACAAATATTTGATATACAAAATGTAACTTCACTTCTCCATGCTCGTTATTGAAAACAAAGACCTCTTCTCATCATCGACGCTTCACAGAGTGTTCCTCACTTTGCCGTGAATATACAAACTCTTTGAGTCGATGCACTTTTTTTTACAGGACATAAAATATTTGCAGATCCTGGTATAGGAGTTTTGTGGGCAAAAGAGGATTTACTTACCAAACTCAAACCTATTTTTTCTGGAGGAGGAGCAATAGGAGAAGTCAAACAACATCATTTTACTCATAGTACGAAACTTCCAGATAAGTTTGAACCTGGAACTCCAAACTTGACTTGAGCTGTGAGTATCCTGAAGGCCTTTGAATATATAGAATTTATTTGAGGATATGAAATAGTGGAAGCTCATGAACAAGAATTAGTGGAGTATACACTTGAGAAGTTTGAACAACTCAGAGACCGGTCTCATGAGACCGGTCTCAAACAAGTGAAACTTATAGGAAGTACTTCTTCAAAAAAAAGAGTCGGAGTTTTCACTTTTGCTGTAACTGGAATTCATAGTTTTGATATTTCAGACTATCTTGCAGAGCATAATATTTGTATTCGTGCAGGTCAGCACTGTGCCGAACCATTTATGGAGTATGTAGGACAACTTCATACCTGTCGTATGAGTTTGTATCTGTATAATACACATGAAGATATCGATAGTTTTTTTGAAATCTTAGAAAAAGCAATACATGAATTAGCTTAAAAATATGTACAACGAAACGATTACATTTTACAGCAAAACACCTCCCAATAAAGGAAAACTTCTAAGTTTTGATATCTCATTTTGGGAAGAAAATCGTACCTGTGGAGATGATCTTACGGTCTATATCAAGCTCAACGATAATATTATACAAGACTGGTCATTTGAATGAGATACTGCAATAATAACTACTGCGTGTGCGAGTGTGTTTGGAGAAAGTATTATCGGGATGAAGACAGAAGAAGTTTTTAAACTTTGATATACTTACATAGAAGAACTTATCGGAATGCCGATTTCAGAAAGAAGAAAAAATGCCTCGATTCTCGGGCTTCTCACGACTCGAAATGCATTGCATAAATATATACAAGATGGAAAACACGATACTTTTGATGATGTTGTAAAAATATAAGCTATGATTAAACTTTCTCAAACTGGAGATGATGCACTCAAAGCACTGTGTTATATCGCAGAAAAACATCCACAAGTAGTACAAATCAAAGAAATCGTAGCGTCTCAAGGAATGAGTGAGTCTTGTTTAAGACTCATTATTGCAGATCTCAATCGTTCAGGGATTCTTCAAAGTAAACAAGGAAGAAATGGGGGACTTATCTTATGAAAAACCGCAAATCATATAAGTCTCTATGATGTATTTCTCGCAGTATGAGAAGAGATGGGGATTACAGATTGCACCAAAGATATTTATTGTGACAAGAAATCAAACTGTTATACCACCGATGTTCTAGGAAACCTACAACGAGGATTTCATAGTCTCCTCAAGATGCAGACAATAGAAAAAATACTCAGAAAATAATAGACACAAAAAAATAACCCTCATCTGAATCTTCCCCCTTATCAAGGAGAAGGGCTACAAAGAAATGCAACCTCTTTCCCTGACAAGGGAAAGAATTAAGATAGGGTTATGTATTTTCTAAAAACTATTTTTGTACAACTACTGGAGTCGTATCGATTTTGATACCAGGCCCCATAGCATTACATACATAGACCGTATTTACATATTTTCCTTTCGCTCCTGTAGGTTTTACGTCAGAGATAATCTTCATAAAAGCTTCAAGGTTTGCAATAAGTTTTTCTTTTCCGAAAGAAAGTTTTCCGAAAATAGAGTGGATATTTCCTTGTTTATCGGTTTTGATTTCAAATTTTCCTGCAGCGATTTCTTGTACTACTGCGATGAGGTCAACTCCTACTGTTCCTGTTTTAGGATTTGGCATCAGTCCTTTTGGTCCCAAAACTCGAGCGATTTTCCCGAGGTGTCGCATCATAGATGGAGTTGCCACACATACATCGAAATCAAGAGCTACTTTTCCAGACTCGATATCTGAAATAAGTTCTTCTCCTCCAGCAATCAAAGCCCCTGCTTTTTTAAGTTCTTCAGCAGAAACGGTGTCAGTAAATGCACAGATTCGAGTTATTTTTCCTGTTCCATTTGGAAGTTTTGCCGTGGTTCGAATCATCTGATCTTGATATTTTGGATCAAGGTTCAAGTTGAAATGTATTTCAACGGTAGGATCAAACTTCACTGTGTTTGTTTGTTCCAAAAGCTCTACTGCTTCTGCAACGGTATAAGCCATGTCAGCGCTCAAAAACTCGAGAGCTTTCTTATACTTTTTTCCTCTTTGTGCCATAAAGTGTTATATAAAAAAATAAAAGGTACGAACGTCTTTTCTCTTAGATGAGCTAAAAGCTCAAATTTAGTCCTAGACTTCCTTTTGAAAGGCTTTATGATTATATGAAAAATATTGAAAATGCAAGATTATTTGATATCTTCTTTTTCAATAGGATCATACCCTCCTTTACTCCACGGCATACATCTCAAAATCCTCCACATTCCTTTGGAGACTCACACGAGCACTCATTTTTTTTCTATGGCTTCTTTCATATAGTCCGAACAAGTAGGATAGTGCTTGCAGTAGGGAGGATTATGGTTTTTTCGTGCCCACCAAGAGTGATCGGGAGAGAGGTATGTTTGGTAGAGTTCAACCAGATGTATGAGAAAGTGTTTCATAGATTGTAGCCCCTTGCCCTTGAAAAGGGAAAGGATTCAGGTTAGGGTTTTTATCTGAGATATTTGAATTTCTTTAAATATTCACTATACTTCAAAGCATATCTATTTTTTACAAAAATGCAATGATAGCCTATATCACTGGGAAAATCTTGGACATCTCTGAAACAGCGATTCTTATACTTCCAGAGTCAGGAGTAGGCTATGAGGTAGGGATAAATGAACTGACGTTTTCGAAACTGGTGCTTCGAGAAGAAGTAAGTCTCTATATATATCATCATATCACCGAAAATAATCAAAGTCTTTTTGGGTTTGAAACACTCGAAGAAAAAAAGCTATTTACCGAGCTTCTCAAAATCTCTGGAGTAGGTGGAAAAGTTGCGCTTCAGATATTGCTTCTTGGAAATGAGAGGCTCATTGAAGCCGTACAAAACGAAGATAAAGTTACGATAGAGTCTATCAAGGGAATTGGAAAGAAAATGGCAGAAAAAATAATTCTTGAGCTCAAGGATAAAGATTTTGTAAAAGCATATACCGCGGTAGGGAATGCAGGCATGCATTCCTCACAAAAACAACTCACTCTTCCAGCTACTCTTCTCGAAAATATCACTACGACCCTGCAAAATATGGGCTACCAAACACGAGATATACAGCGTGTTTTGCAGGCTCTTCCAGAAGAATACAAAACTTTAGAACAGATTTTACCATTTATGATACGCGAGTTATAACCCCGGGGTTATAAACTCTATCTTATTTTCTAATCCCGGGGTTTTCTATGCAAAAACCAACGCTATGAGTCTTTTGATTTGGACAATTTATGGAGTTTTTTACTCCTCATCTTCGTCCTTATTTTGATATAAAAATCTATGATAGAAAAGGAAAGATTCTTGAAATAGAAGCACTGGAAGTACAGCCTGTAAACCTCAAAAAAGCTGCGTCTTGTGACTTTGTTTTACTTGGATATCCTGCTGGTGCGATAGGTGGACTTTGTCAAGAAATAGCTCCGTATCTTTCAGAAACATCAGTCGTATTTGATATTTGTTCGGTCCAAACTCCTGCCGTAGAAGCGATGAAAATATATCTTCCAAAATGTAATATAGTGACGATACATCCTATATTTTGACCTCAAAGTGGAAAAAACGGAATTTCAGGACTCAAATGTATGTTTTCAAATATTTTGTGTGATGCAAAAATATATGAAGGGTTTAAAAATATTTTCGAAAAAAAACTCGGACTTAAAATCCTTGAAATGACTCCAGAAAAACACGATAGAGAAATGGCTTACATACAAGGACTCAGTCACTTCATCGGACGAACTCTCAAAAAAATGAATATTCCAGATGCTCCTCTCGCTACAGAGTCCTACAAACATCTTCGAGAAACGAGTGAGCTCGTCGGATATGACTCTGAAGATCTTTTTTACTCGATACAGTCAGATAATCCTTATGCTCCTGAAGTACGCGAGATATTTCTTGAAGAAATATATAAACTTAATGATTGGATAGAAAAGAAATAAGCGAAGCAAAAACTGTAAAAATCTCAAAAATATAACTCTAACTTGAATTCTTTCCCTACCCACGCAGCATAACCCTAACCTGAATCCTTTCCCTTTTCAAGGGCAAGGGGCTACAAAAATACTATGAATATCGCAATACTGGCTTCTATCGGAGCAAAAAATCTTGGAGATGAACTGATAGTAAAAAATGAAGTAAGGCTTTTAGAAGCAGAGTTTACTCAAGCACAGCTCCCTCCGTGCTTCGGACACCTCCCTCTACGAAGGATGCTATTTAGTTCCCCCTCATCGAGGGGGAGAAAACCAAGTACCACTTTTAGGGGGAGTTGCAGTTTTCGTATCTTCACCTATGATATCGCACATCCTTTTTTTGTGCAAGAAAATATTAAATACCTTGAATATTTTCCTATAGACTCAAAAAATATCAAAATGCTTGGAAAAAACTTCAAAAATCTACTGCATTTTTTTGGAACTCTTTTTTGGGCAGATATTGTAGTGATAGGTGGAGGAGGAATCATGTATGATAGTGAGCTCCAGTCAGTCAGAAATCCTCTAGATCAATGGGTGTTTCGAGCAAACTGTGCTCGTTTTTTCCGAAAAAAGCTCTATTTTTATGCACTGTGAATCGACATAAAACAAGAAAAAAGTTTTGTGAAACTCAAAAAGATATTTCGTAAGGCTTGGAAAATCACCGTTCGGGATCAAAAAAGTTGGGAACAACTCAAAAAAATAGGTATTGAAAGTGAAATAGTGGATGATCCTGTGATGCATGAAAGACCTCACCCTAACCCTCTCCTCAAAGGAGAGGGGATGAACTGCAACTTGCAGCCTCATCTTCTCCTTGAGGAGAAGAATTGTGATGAGGTTTTGTGTGGAAAAGAATTGTGATGAGGTTTTGTGTGAGGCAATATCCTTTGAACTCATCTTTCTCGTTCTTTTCTCCTCAAAGATTTTGAAAAATATGATTTTTCTGGAAAAAAAATAGGATTAGCACTTCGAAGTGGATATATCGGAAAATCTCAAGATGCACGAATAGAAAAACTCCTCGTGGCAGAACTGTGTAGCTATATAGAATCCCAAGGAGGAGCTATTGTATTTCTTCCCCATAGTTTTCATACGACCGATATCCAAGCGAATGACTACGAATTCATGAAACAGTTTTTGACTCCAAGCAGAAAAATATGTGAAAATATGCAAGAGGTATATGAAATGTACCAAAAACATGAAGTAGATGTCATACTTTCTATGCGTCTCCATAGTATCATCCTCTCGTATGTCTATGATATTCCTCAAATCGTTTTGAGTTACAGTCAGAAAACAGAAGAACTTCTCAAAAAAATAAACTAAATAAAATCCCACGAATGTGGGATTTTTATTGAGCGATGAAGAGAGATTATCTGATAACCATTGAATTCGTAGCACTACAAGCAGCAGCAGTAGCTTGAGCAGCAGGTTGCATACATAATCATACAGTAATAGTAGCAGGTATAAGACCAGATCGAGCTGTATTTTTATTCACATTTGAAGTATTTATTCCACTTTCTATTCGTACTATATCATTTCCCCCATCAGTCGTAAGAAGAGGAGTATTTCTTTCAACTGCCATAGAAACTTCATATTCTTGAAGTGGGACAGCTGCAGCATCTGGTGAAACATTATAGAGATAATCCGCAGCACTTCAACCTGCTACTGTTCCAGTTCTTGGATCAGCAGGAAGATTTGGAAGAAAATCAGCAAGAGCTCCTGTAAATGTAGGAGCTGCAGCTGGATATGAACCAAGATCAAGAAATGATTGTTCAAGAGCTCCTTGAATTGCTTTCATATCAGTAGATCGTACAGAGTCTCGAGCTTTTGTCATTTGTCCAGTATATACCGTAACAGCACCAGTAGCGAGGATACCAATAATCGTTATAACCACGAGAAGCTCTATAAGAGTAAACCCTTGTTTCAACATTTTTTTCATAAAAAAATATTACAAAATTAAAAATAACTAGGCTATTATAGTACTTCACGAGGAAAAACAAAAAAGAGAAGATATAAAATGTGTTGCATATCTTCGAGAATATATTTTGATATATACTCTATTTTACGAGTAAAAATTTGGAAATATACTTTTTTTCACTATACTCCCTCTCGTTATTTTTAGAACTTTTGAGTACAAAAGGGATTAAACTTGTAAAAAATATGAACGTTACACAAAAAAAACTTCCAAAATCTCTCGTAGAACTGACGATAGAAGAGTCGGCTGAAAATGTTGCGAAGTTTCGAGCAGGAGTCATAGTCTCTGCTTCAAAATCAGCAAATATAAAGGGATTTAGAAAATGAGCTCCTATTCCAGAAGCTGTTATTGTAAAGCAGTTTGGAGAACCAACTATTTTACAGATGACCATAGAACAAGCGATAGATGGTATTTTCAAAGAAACTCTCAAAAAAGAGAAACTGATGCCCGTAGGTCCAGCTGAGATACGAGAAGTGGTTTCTCAAGATCCACTCATCGTGAAAATAGTGGTAGAAGTATTTCCAGAGATAGAAGTAGCTCTCTCATATCGCAAGGTACAACTTCAAAAAGCAAAACTCAGTGTTACGGAAGCTGAAGTTCAAACATCACTCGATGAGATACAAACCCGTTTTACTCATTTTCATGATACAGATGGAACTCACGCAGCACATATGGGAGATAGAGTCACGATAGATACGGATGGATATGAACTTGATGGAACACTTCTTGAGTCTACTTCTATGCGAGACTATCCACTTGTTTTGGGTTCTGCGATGCTTGTTCCAGGTTTTGAAGAAGGACTTGTGGGGATACAACAAGGAGAATCGAAAGAACTTGATATCACATTTCCAAGCGACTATCATAACAACGTATTTGCTGGGAAAAAGACCAAGTTCAAAGTAACAGCCCATAAGATAGAACACGCTCATAAACCAGAATTTACCAAAGAATTTATCAAAGAACTTAGAGGTCGAGATCTTGATTTTGCAGGATTTAAAGAATTAGTGAGAGAAGAAATGCTTGATACCAAACAAGCAAATGATCAAATGGAGAGAGAAGTGAAACTTATCGAAGAACTTCTCAAACATACCACGCTTGATATCGGAGATGCCCTTCTTGCTCGACAAATAGAACAAGTCTACGAAGAAATCAAACAAAATGTATCACAAGATGGAGTGAAAATGTCAGATTATCTTGAGTCTTTGAGACTCACAGAAGAACAGTATAAAGAAAATCACGTTGCAGCAACCGCACTCAAACGACTTCAAGGAGAACTTATCCTGAATAAACTTATGGAAATAGAAAAACTCGAAGTTTCAGAAACCGTGATGCAAGCAGAAATTTCAAAAATATTAGCAAGATATGAATCAACTGATGTACTCGCTCGACTCAAAGAACTCTATGTTCCAGGAAATAACTATTACGAAGAGCTCAGAAGACGAGTAGCGTTCCGAGAACTTATTGAAACATTTTTTACGGAGAAATAGAAAAATCTAATCATATTCCTCATCTGAATCTTCTCCTTTTTTATAAAAGGAGAAGGGCTACAAAAATAAAAAAATGTAGTCTCTTTCCTTTGATTTCAAAGGAAAGAATTCAAGATAGGATTTTTTATTTTTTTTCAATCATCATAATCCCATCATCCGGATCTATTTGAATCACTTGAAAATCTATGTTTTGTTCTGCAAGATAGGTATAGAGATTTTCCATCTTATGTCGAAACTTGATGACATCATCTATCACGATAGTTCCTCCAAGTGGAACTTTATCCCAAATCAACAGCAAAAAATCAAGACTTGCTTTTTTGAGTCCATCGATGAAAACAAAATCGTAACTTGTATCAAGTAAAGGAAGTATGTCTCGTGCATCTCAAAAGTATTGAGAGATGAGATGAGAGAGTCCTATTTCTTCAAAGTTATCTTGAGCCATTTCATAGGAAAGTTGGGAAAACTCTATAGTATCTATTTTTCCCCCTGTCTTTTCGAGCTCCAGAGCAAAGTGTATCGTCGAGTACCCGTTGGCTGTTCCTATTTCAAGCATATGCTGTACTTTTTTTTCACGCAACATATTTCGTAAAAAAGCTGCATTTTTTTCAGATATATTGGGGATATCATTGGCTTCACCATAGAGCTTGAGCTCTCGCAAAAATGTTTCTCGCTTCATAAAAAAGTAGTAACTTGAAGTATTTTTTAAGTATGGTCCTATACTATAACTTTTTTTGAAAAAGTAAAAAAGCGAAGAAAAGATTTGCGTTTTTTCGCGAATTTTCATATAATAAAACTCGTAATTTTAATTATTTATTTTTTTCTTATGAAAAATATTGTTAAACTTGGACTTGCTACCACTCTTGCGACACAAGCTCAACTCGTAGGAGCTATTAATGTAGTAGATACAAAATCTGCTACAACAGGAGATAATATCAAAACAGGAGACCTTGTGGGGACTCTTGATCTTATGCTCGGATATTTTATTGGACTTCTTTATTTTGTTGCCGTTCTTTTTGCTCTTTACGGAGGATTTATGATACTCACAGCAGGAGGAGATGAAGAAAAAGTGAAGAAAGGAAAAACAACTCTTATCCAAGCTGTGATTGGTCTCGTAGTAATATTTCTTGCAAGTCAGATCGTAAGCTGGGTTATTAGTATTTTCACTGCTTGTGGTGTAGCAGCTGTAAACTAAAAAACTATATCCAATATAATACTACTATGTTTTTAAGACTTTTTCTTTTTTTATTATTTTTCTTCTTATTTCAAGAAAATATATTTGCAGTTGATGCAGGATCTGTTTTTGGTATAGAAAAAATAGTTCCAAGCCTTCAAAATGGAGGAGATGATTTAGTAACAACGTCGGATAATATATTTGGATATATTATTGGATTATTTTACTTCATTTCTATCATATTTGCTATTTACGCTGGATTTACGATTCTTACTTCTGGAGGAGACGAAGAAAAAGTGAAAAAAGGGAAACAAATTTTGATTTATGTAGTCATTGGCCTCGTAGTAGTATTTCTGGCAAGCCAAATCGTAACTTGGGTGATATCTATCATGTCAGACAGTGATATAGTTTGACCTGCTACTACTACTCCGTAGTTCTTCAGATTTTAAAAAAGAGAGAATATATTTCTCTCTTTTTTTGTACGAAAAACTAGAATTTTAGAGTATTTTCATATACTACACTACATACTCTCTATTTTTTAAAAAATATTATGTACGCACATCAAGAACTCGAACAAAAATGGCAGGATTTTTGGAAAAAAAATTCTACGTTTAAAACTCCTCTCTATTCACAAAAACCAAAATACTATGTTTTGGATATGTTTCCCTACCCCAGTGGAGCAGGACTGCATGTATGACATCCAGAAGGATATACAGCAAATGATATCATTGCGCGTTACAAACATGCTCAAGGTTACAATGTCCTTCATCCGATGGGTTGGGATGCTTTTGGCTTACCTGCAGAGAACTATGCTATCAAAACGTGAGTTCATCCTCGTATCACGACTACAGAAAATATTGCAACATTTAAGAGACAGATACAAAGTCTCGGATTTTCCTATGACTGGAGTCGAGAGATAGATACCACCGATCCAAAATATTTTGCGTGGACGCAGTGGATTTTCTTGAAACTTTTTGAAGCAGGACTTGCCTATGAACAAGACCTTCCTATTAACTATTGTCCCAGCTGTAAAACAGGACTCGCCAACGAAGAAGTCCTTTCTGATTTTTCTTGTGAGCGATGTGGAACCCAAGTGGAAAAACGAAAAATTCGTCAGTGGGTGCTTGCTATCACCAAGTATGCAGAAAGACTTCTCGCTGATGTGGATGACCTCGATTGGCCAGAAGGAATCAAGGATATGCAACGAAACTGGATCGGAAAATCACAAGGATGCGAGTTTGAGATGAAAGTAGTACAGCCCTCATCCCAACCTTCTCCCTTGGGGGAGAAGGAGCGAGCTGCAAGCGAAATAAAAACTGTAGCCTCTCTCTCCTCCAAAGGAGAGAGAATTCAAGTGTGAGGGGATTGTGTGAAAAATATAGGCTCTATCCGTGTCTACACCACTCGTGTCGATACGGTGTTTGGTATGACGTACGCAGTGATTGCTCCTGATCATCCAGATGTGGAACAGTTTATTACGCAGGAGCAAGCTCCAGACTGTCATCACTATATCCATACAGCCACAGCACAATCAGACCAAGACCGAACCGCAGACGATAAAGAAAAAACAGGAGTTTTCACTGGTTCGTATGTGATAAATCCCTACAACGGAGAACAAGTTCCACTCTGGATCGCAGACTATGTACTTGGAAGCTACGGAACCTGAGCTGTTATGGCTGTTCCTGCTCACGACGAACGAGATTTTGCGTTTGCGAAGAAGTTTGGATTGGAGATAAAAAATGTAGTTTTACCGAAGAATATAAATTGGATTCCTTGAGTTTGACCTACTATATGAATTTTATGAAGTGATGATTTAGAAAAAGATAAAGTTGAATCTAGAAAAAACATATTAAAACAGATAGAACAATGAAATACATATTTTAAAGATTATTGAATTTTAACTGATTCATCTGAATTTACAGGTCTTACCTCTGAAGAAGCAAAAGAAATATTTTCAGCTCTTGCACAAGAAAAAGGCTTTGGACATAAAAAGGTAAACTACAAACTCAGAGATTGGCTCTTTAGCCGTCAGCGATACTGGGGAGAACCCATTCCTCTGATACACCTTGAAAACAGTGATATAGAAAATCTTCCGAGAATTTCGAGTTTGGAAGAAGTGAAAGATGTGAAACAAGCGTATGTACTTATACAGCCCTCATCCCAACCTTCTCCTTTGAAGGAGAAGGAGCGAGCTGCAAGCGAGAAAGAAAATGTAGCTTCTCTCTCCTCCAAAGGAGAGAGAATTCAAGAGTGAGGGATGCAGTCTTGAGAAAACTATCTCATCCTTGACGGAAAAATATTTTCTAAAATCTACGATGGTTTGTATGGAAAAATCGTCTGTGACTACAGACTTCCTCTCGAACTTCCTCAAGTAGAAGCCTACGAACCAGCAGGAGACGGACAAAGCCCTCTTGCAAAAGTTCCAGAATTTGTACACGTGAAACTTGCAGAGAATCTCAAAGGGAAACGAGAAACCAATACGATGCCACAATGGGGAGGAAGTTGTTGGTACTATCTCCGTTTTATGGACGCACAAAATCCTGAAGAACTCGTTTCCAAATCTGCAGAGAAATATTGGGGAAGTGTCGACTCATATGTAGGAGGAGCAGAACATGCAGTGTTGCATCTTCTTTATGCTCGTTTCTGGCATAAATTCTTATTTGATATCGGAGTGGTTTCAACAAATGAACCGTTTTATAGACTGAGAAATCAAGGGATGATTCTTGGACAAAGCTATAAAAATGCTCAAGGGAAGCTTATTGCAAGTGATATGGTAGAAGAAAAAGAGGGGAAATTTATCAACACGGAAACATGAGATGAACTTCAAAAAATTCCTGCAAAAATGTCGAAATCTCTCAAAAATGTGGTGAATCCTGACGAAATCGTACAAGAGTATGGTGCTGATACTCTCAGGCTCTATGAGATGTATATGGGAGACTTTGCGGATACGAAACCTTGGGATACTGCAGCGATTATCGGATGTAGAAGATTTCTTGATCGAGTTTCTGCTCTGTTTTTGGAAGGAAAAGAAAAATTTGCAAGCACTGATGATGAAGCAGTGAGAACTTTGCATAAAACAATAAAGAAAGTATGAACTGATATAGAAAACTATAAGTTCAATACAGCGATTGCTCAACTCATGATTTGTCTCAATACGGGAGAACCACAAGACGAAAAACTACAAAAAGAGTGGAGAAAGGCATTTTCTCTCTTATTGCATCCATTTGCACCACATATGGCAGAAGAGTGTTGGGAAAAACTCAAAGTGAAAAAAGAACCCATATTTAAAGCATATTTTGCAACGTGAAATGAAGGGAAAATAAAACGAGCACAAAGTATTTTTGATGGTCTTAAGAGCTCACTCACCCTTGAAAAAATCCCAGAACTCATCGAAGTTGAGGAAACCGGAAGCACTCCACTTGCCTGTGCACTGCAAAAGATAGAAGTATACAAACATGCAGGATATAAAATCCCTGTTATAGTGGCAGATACTGCGGTGTATTTTGAAAACCAAGACTTTGATCCGACGCACGTTCGTCGAGCTGCGATACACGCTTCAGGAAAAGTTGAATCAGAACTTACAAAGATGCAAATAGCAGAACTTATGATTGCATTTTATAAAGACATAGCTCAAAAGGCAGGTGGAAAAGTAGATTTTCATTATGTAGATGCATTTGTAGTATTATTTCCAAATGGAGAGATAAAAACGCAGGAATACAAACGTGAATATACACTTACTGATGAACTGAAAGGAGTTATCTATCCAGATGCTCCGATGCGAAGTCTTTATATCTCAAAAGTGACAGGAAAACGTGCAAGTGAGACGATGATGCAAGACTATATCAAAGAGTTTGCCTGTCAAGCTGAAGCTTTCTCTGAGCTTTTTGGATTTTGAAAAGATTCTATATTTTTTGCAGACTGGCCAAGATATGATGAAACTCTTACAGTAGATAGTGAAGTGACTATCGGAGTACAAGTACTCGGAAAACTCCGAGGAGAAATCAAAATCGCAGTCGATGATACACAAGAGTCTGTTCTTACGAAAGCAAAAGCAAATGAAGATGTTATGAAATGGCTTGAAGGCAAAGAAATCGTGAAAGAGATCTATGTTCCAGGGAAAATAGTAAATATCGTAATAAAATAGAATATGAAATCATATAAAAATACTCATACACAGGCAATAGATGTATTTGTTGCTTGAAGATGAAAAATAGAAATACAGCCTTGAGAAGTGTTTCAATGTCATGAGAATCAGGCTCAAAAGTTACTTGAATGATATGGAATCTACTTTATTGAAGTAGATGATAGAAATTTCTTTGAAAGAAATACGGGGTTATGGATGTTTTTAACCTTAATGGCTACAATATTAAGTATTTGAATTAGTCTTTTCCTAAAATAAAACTATGTTTTTTTGACTTACATTTTCATTTCTCATTTCTCAAATATTTGCAGGTATTGCAATGATTTCAGATATCTGTAGTTTTCAGTTTAAAGAGAGAAAAAAGATTTTGATATTTTTTATCATTTCCTCTTTTTGCATTGCTTTACAGTATGTATTTTTAGAAAGGTACGTACCAGCTTGTATAAGTTTTCTTGCAGTAGTAAGATTTTTTGTTTCATACCATAGTACCAATAAAAAATGGATACTACTTTTTATACCAGCTTCGGTATGCATTACTTTTTTATTTTTTAAGGATTATTTAGATTTCCTTATACTCCTTGCAAGTATCCTTGCTACTCTTTCAGTTTTTCAAAAGAATGACAAATATTTAAGACTCATTATGATGGGAGCAACACTCTGTTTCATCATATATAATCTTATTATATTTACCCCGATAGGACTTCTTCTAGAGTCTATATTTCTTGGAAGTAATCTTGTCTGATATTATAGATACTATATAAAAAAGCAGATACAACCTATTTCTTAATTTCATCGTATGTTCACCCAAAAAGACTTTGATTTCTTGCAAGAAATGGGAAAACTAAAATCCGTGATACGATTTGAAGGGAAATATTGGGATGACTATGAAATCCCGAGACGAGAGTCGGTAGCCGATCATACGTGGAGAATGGCTTTTATGCTCGTATTTTTCAAAGAGCGAATATCTATTTCTTTTGATTTTGAGAAAACGATGAAGATGATTCTCTTGCATGATATCCCAGAAATACGAACAGGAGATATTCCTCTGATGTCAGACTTACGAAAAGAAAAAAATTTTACAGAGCAGAAATCTCAAAACGAGAAGCAGGTATTTTCAAAAATGTTTTCAGGATTTTCTTGAGAATTTTTAGAAATATTTGAAGAATTTGAAGCAAAGCAGAGTATCGAAGCACAACTGGTGAATAATCTCGATAGGATAGAATGAGCCTTTCAAGCCTATGAATACTTTCAAAGTATTGGAGAAATACATCAAGAACATCTCCAAACAGCACTTGATCGCTGGGAGAGATGAATCATCCGAGGAGTTGATCCTTTTCTGGAAAGTATTCTCGATGATATCAAGACTCGTGCGATACGAGATTTTCAAAAAGAAAAAACCTCAAATTAGTTTGAGGTTTTTTCTTTTTTCTTAGGTACTTTTTTTGCTGTTTGAAGAGTCTTACAGTAGGGACATACTTCCCAAGTTTCTCGTATATCTTTTTTACAAGAAGTACACTGATGTTTGAGAACGATATGACAGTTTGGACAAAGGAGAAAGTCAGCTTCTACGATATGTTCACACTTGGGACAGCTTAAATGTGTTGGAAGTTCGAGTCGTTCTTGAACGATTTCATTGAGAATATTGAGATTATTTTCTACTTCTTCATAATATTGTTCAAAAATAGTTTTTCCAGGTCGTATCAACAGATACAGGAAAATACCAAGAGGACTCAAGAAAATAATAACTAGAACGCAGAGTGCTTGTAAAAACATACTATTGGTTCGGTAGGAGATATCTCGTGCTACCCAAAGTATGAGAGCAACCCATATCACGAAAAAATAAATCACGAAGAATTTAAACATAAATTCGAGAGTGACGGTTTCCCATATTTTTTGCATATAGGGATTTTGTATGGTATCTGTGAGAATACTTCCAGAATCACTGAGTGCTCCTGAAAGAGAAAGAGTTTGTATATTTGAGCTCGTCATACACTAAGAAAGGTTAGATTTTTTCCAAAGTTCTATCGCAGCATGGTTGCCTGAAGTGAGGATTTCGGGAACGAGTTTTCCTCTGAAATCAGCAGGTCGAGTATATACAGGATACTCTTTTTGTCTACCAAGTTTTTGCGAAAAGCTTTCTTCTTCCAGAGATTGTGGGTTGCCTAAGACTTCGGGAATATGCCGAACAAGACTGTCTATCAAAACTTGAGCAGCAAGCTCTCAGCCAGAGAGAACATAGTTTCCGATAGATATCTTCATTGTTACAAAGAGTTCTATTATTCTCTCATCTATGCCTTCGTAGTGTCCACAGATGATGATACATTCTTGTATATTTTCAGAAAGTTTTTCTACTTTTTCTTGGTCCAGAAGCTCTCCTGTCGGAGTCATATATATCACCGGTATCTTTTTTGCGAGTTTCTCAAAAATATGTTCAATAGCTTTCGCAAGAGGTTCTGGGCTCAAAACTTGTCCGTGCATTCCAAAAGCTTTGTCGTCGACTTGTCCAAATCTTTTACTCGAAAAATCATTCAGCTTATACAGTTGCACATCAAAAAGTCATTTTTCTCTCGCTCGCCCTATGATGCTTGTTTCGAGAAAGTTTGTAAAGCTTTCGGGAAATATCGTTATGATGTGGAAGTTCATGTGAATTCTATAATGGCTAAAACCTCTTCTAAAACTGCTTCAGGAGACTGTGTTGCATCGATGAGATAGTCACAATATTCATCTGCATGTTCCCTTTCAAAAATTGCACTTTCGAGTCTATTTTGAAAATCATCTTCACTTGCACCAGTAGTTCTTTCAAAAAATCTTTCTCTCAATATGTCGTTCGGAACATCGAGAAAAAAAGAAGTATAATTTTTACGAAATTTTGGATGTTTCTTTTCGAGTTGTTTTAGACCTTTTGTATCTATTTCTTTCATAAGTACTTTCCCAGCTTCGAGTCATTGGTCTACTTCAGATTTTTTGGTTCCATAGTAGGCAGTTTTATGATTGATTTCATATTCAAGAAAGTTATTTTTTTGAATTTCAGACTCAAACTCTTCTTTTGAAATGAAGTGATACATGTCCCCATTTATCTCTCCAGGACGTAGCTCTCGAGTGACATATGATTTGAGAAATTCAAGATTTTTAATCTTTTGTTTTTCCAGATTTTTACGAAGAGTCCCTTTCCCACTTCCAGTGACTCCGACGATAAAATAGAGGTGTCCTTTTTTCATAGAGTATGTTTGACCCCGGAGTCAAGTTACTGATATACGTACACGACTCCGGGGTCGTGTAGAAATTGTTTTAGAGTATAGGATAAAAAATAAAAATATGAAATCTTTTTATAGACTTTTCCCTACGATATACCCTTGACTCCAAGCAGATTGGAGGTTGAATCCTCCTGTTTTCCCGGTGATATCGATGACTTCTCCTATCATATAAAGCCCAGGGATAAGCTTTGATTCAAAATTTTTTGTGAGTTCATCCACGAGAACTCCTCCTCCCGTTACTTTTGTTTCAGCCCAACCACGAACATCGTTGATATGCAGAAGAACTTCCATCTTTTCTGGAGAGAGTTCAAAAAACTTTTCGAGTTTTTTTGTGAGAGAACTTTCTTGAAACTGAAGCTTGAGGGTGATATGGTCTTTTATATAGTTTGCTTCTTCGAAACTTCAGATTCATTTTTTTCTCAGATATGCTCCGAGTTGTACCGCAGCGTTATAGATCATCGGTCCAGAAACTCAAAAATGAGTAAATAGAAATGATCCGTCATTTTCACTATATACAAGTTTTTCATCATCAAAAAGAGAAAGACTCAAAAATACGGTTGTTCCAGAAATATCACTGAGATTTTCCCGACTTACCATACCACAGAGTCCCTTAAATGGATCATTGAGGGTATGTCCAAACTTTTGTGCGATACGATATCCCCATCCGTCCGTTCCCACACTTGCAAAGCTTTTCCCTCCTGAAGAAATCACTACTTTATGTGCGAGAAAGACTTCTTGGAGACCGGTCTCTTTGGAGACCGGTCTCACTTCAAATACTCCATCATCGCGTAAAATAATATCTTCTGCTCCAGTATTGAGACGAATCTCGGTATTACTTTTATACAGTTCTTCTTGAAGTTTTCAGACGAGCTCTGTAGCTCTCCCAGAAGCCAGTATGATGCGACCACGGTCTTCTATCTGTGTCGCGACTCCACGATCTTCGAGCCAGCCCATCATATCATAGTTGCTAAATTTTTGAAATACAGCATGCAAACTCTTCGTATTCATCCCAAAATAATCTCGTTCCGGCTCGATATCGATATTACTCACATTACATCGTTCTCCACCTGACATCAAAACTTTCGTCCCGATTTTATTATTTTTTTCAAGGAGAAGTTTTGAGATATTTTTCGGAGCAGAGATAGCTGTAAACATCCCAGCTGCCCCAGCTCAGATAACAACAAGATCGTAGATTTTTTGACTCATAAAAAAAGAAAAAAGATATGAAAGAGTATAGTGAAAAATCAAAAAGATGAAAAATAAAAATCCCGGTATATTGGGATTTTTATTTCTTTTAAAATATATCTTGAGGAACTTCATCTGGATAGCGATGAATCGGAGTTTTTCAGAGAAACATTGGTCCAGTCGTGAGAAAAAACGGATCAGAAGCTGTGATACAAGGATCAAAGATGATTCCATGACAGCTATCAGAGCTACTTCCTCAAAGGTTTATATCTGAAACTCAAAAAGAGTTCTGTGAACTTTCGTTCAAAGCGAGTACTCCAAGGTTTGCTTTCGGAAGAGTTACATTTTTTTGAGCAGAGTTTTCCCCTTTTGTCCCATCTCTTTCCTGAAGTTGTTTATTATTGAACTCACTTTCGGGAAACATATTTCTCTCACTTTCATATATCTGGAAAGGTCAGAACATATCTTCTTGCGAAAAAATAGTCGTATGTTGTTTTATATTTTCTTCACTGCGAAGGAGAGCAGCATCTATAATACTTAAAAAACGAGCATCTTTTTCTTCAGGACTTTCATTTCACGTCGAAAAAAATACTTGGAATATTCCAAAAAAGAAGAGAAAAATAATCAGAAGAAAGGTAAAGATTCGAAACATAGAGCTTTTGAGAAAATGAATTATACGTATATAATAACTAAATACTATAGATGTCAATAATAATTTTATCTCCCTAATTTTCTGTATAAGATTCCTTTCGATATATTCCATATAGATTTTATATGATTTCAAATATCTTGTAATGCAAGTTGAGGATCATAACAAATATAATCTTCGATTGCTGTAGGATTATGTGAAAATATATCAGAGATAAGACCTAAGTTTGAAATAAAAACATCATAATATTCATAGATATCTTTGTCTACTTTTGATTTTTTGCACTGCTCAAAAAAGAATTCTTTTCCTTCTTGCGTGTGGTATATTCATAAAAGTTCAGAGGCTTTCTTATATATATGTAGACCAAAATCTTTATCTATTCTTCCTGACTCCAAAAAAAGCCGGTAATCCGAGAAAGTATCAGTATCATCTCTATCATAGAGGGAAAGAATCGTCTTCCACATATGTGATAAAAGTTCTTTTCGCTCAGTATATTTTGGTAAATCTTCTCCAAAGATTTCTAGATCAAAAATACTATAGCTATGCTTTCACCATCTCATATTTACAGAAGCCGTGAAAGTATCATTATCATTTTTTCCTTGTCTATCTGTATCGGGCATAAAACTCCTATCACAATATTTTTTATCAAAGAGGATATGCTGTAAGGCTACTTCAGCTGTTACTTCTGTGAAAGTAAGTTTTGTCTGTATTTTTTCTAAGGGGAGTTCTAAAGAAACAAAATCTCCTTCTTCATTTTCTACTATTTCACATACATTAAAAACACTTCGAGATACGAGAGCTATGAGCATTTCTATGGGAATATTTGCTTTGAGAAGATAATGAGGAGTCTTTTCAGGCAGAGAAATATGAGAAATCTTCGTTGGGTCTGTATCTTGAAAACATCTCTCTGCGATTTTTTGACACGCAATAATACTATCTTCAGAAAGTTCAGAAGGGAGCACGTTTCAAACGAGAAGAGTATCTTGTATATCCAATTTTAAAAATCCTATGATATATATAAATTAATATAATAATAAAGTCAATAATTACAAGACAAAAGAAAAGTCTTTTTTCCCGTATGCCGTAGCACAGAGAAAAAAGACTAGTAGAGGGCAGTCTGCATATATTCTTTTAGGGTCTTCCCCAGTTGACGAAACTTTAATCTCGTTATACTGGCAGTATGAAAGCAAAAAACAGATATAGAAAATGAGCACGATTTGACAATGCT
>JAYTJZ010000088.1:0-8273 GCA_043730605.1 Candidatus Altimarinota bacterium | reverse complement strand
ACTCATCCTATTACGTTCGTATAGTTTGCTCCTCAATCGGTTTGGCTTTGGACGGTTCCGTATGCAGTCGCGATATATCAAGCCCAAGTTTGTCCACTGATATATCTTTGAGCTGAGAGTACATTCGCTACGTTATCAAATATCCCAACTGTTTGAGTCGGAGTAGCACTAAAATATCCTACATCGTTTGCATCAGCTCCTGCAACTGCAGTATCCATTCCATAATAAAAACGAACATTCAATGTATTTCCAGTGGGAATAGTGAGATTATAAGTCCAAGTTAAGAATTTATTTGGAGCTGTATAAGACCAATTAAGAACAAGAGTATAAGTTCTCCCTCCTGTAACATAGGTAAGATTATTTGTAGTAGTATAGGTATTCCCTGATTGCGAAGAAACAGTATTAAATGTATTCCAAGCTGTTCCTCCATTTCACACATTTACAGTTCCGACTCTTAATCGAGGCCAAACTGAAGGAGTTCATCCTCAGGTTGCTGGAGGATTTCCTCCATAATTTTGAGCTAGACCATTATAGTAGAGTTGTACTTGACCATAGTCTCCGATAATCCAACGAACATCGTTCGTTCCAGCATTTCATCCAGTGGGGTTCATCGTATAGCTTGATGCTCCGCAGGTATAAAATACTATTTTGTTATTTGTTACTTTTGCATAATTTCCAGGTTTACTATGACTTCACAACGCATCACAACTTCCTGTATCTTCTACAGAAAGTCCCGAAGTATTGTATTTTTTATCCCCTTCATGTTTCACGAGGATCTCAAACATACTTCCTTCCTCTGCCTCGACTTGCATCTCCATCCGAATCGGTTCTGAGAAGATGAGATGGGTTCCTGGTATCCCAAAATCAAAACCATATCCTCAAACAAATCTCGCAGTTCCTTCACTCAAACTGATATCTGAAGCACGAAAAGAACTTCCACTAAAAGAAGAAAATTCTGTATTTGGAGCAATGACAGCAGATACATCGGATACTATTTTCGTATCTCCCGAGATACGAAGTTTTTTCGCAGTAGGATTTTTATATTTCTTTACTTGTTTTGTTTCGAGAGGAGCGAGAGAGTCTTTTTTTACTTTTTTTGTTTGTCCTTTTTGCTCAGAAAGGAGAGGGCGAGGAGGAGCTTCTTGTGCGTATATAAAAGGTCCGTAGCCAATGATTTGTGTACTACAGAAGAAAAACAGGACAAGGGATATAGCACGAAACTTCATGAAAACTCTTTTATCTTACTAATATATCTCTTATTAAAATAACATATTTTCAAAAGAGATAAAAGATTTTACTCCATTTCTTTGTATTTTAAGATTTACTTTCATTAGATATTATTTTTAGCATATATTATTCAAAGGAAAACAGCTTGTATTTTGTAGTTATATTTATACTATGAGACGTATTTATTCATTGCCTTATTTTTATGTCTCGTGAAATTCTTCAAAAATACCATATTAGGGCAAAAAAATCTCTTGGCCAAAACTTTTTGGTAGATGAAACTATTTTAGAAAAAATTGCTTTATCGCTTGATATCATCTGAAAAGATATTCTAGAAGTTGGTCCAGGATATGGAGCACTTACAGAAAAACTTCTTGAAAAAAATCCAAGCTCACTCCATCTTGTGGAGCTGGATAGAGCGATGATAGATATCCTCGAAGAACGTTTTATAGATGAGAGACCGGTCTCCTGAGACCGGTCTCCTGACTTAAAAATCTTTCAACAAGATATTTTGCAGTTTACTCCGAGTTTTCAAGCATATTATGTGATAGCAAATATCCCATATTATATCACGTCTCCGATATTGCGACATTTTCTCTACGATATAAAAAATACTCCAGAAAAGATGCTCATATTGATGCAAAAAGACGTGGCAGATAAAATACTCTGAGGAAAGAAGAAAAAATCTTGAGTTTTGAGCTTGTTTATAGACAAAAAATGTCACGTCAGTGAAAAACTCTTTGTCCCAAAAGAGAGTTTTATCCCTGCTCCAAAAATCGAGTCGAGCGTATTATTGTTTGAAATACATGAACTCTATAGAGAAATAGATGATACAGAATTTTTAAAATTCATAAAAATAGGATTTTCCGAACCTCGAAAAAAGCTTATAAAAAATCTCGTGAAAGGAGGGTATAATGGACAAAAAGTTTCAGCATTTTTGACATCAAAATGATATGACGAAAATTTTAGAGGAGAAGACGGAGGGATAGAGTTTTGGATAGAACTTTTCCAAATTCTTGGCATATAAAAAAATATTTTTTAACTAGTTTCTTTCCATGAAAGTATCGATTTTACTTTGTTCGTATAATGCTGGGGATTATATTATTTCTACAATCCAAAGTATATTAGACCAGACTTTATGAGATTTTGAGTTGTTGATTTTGGATAATGGGTCAAAAGACGAAACAATCAAAAATATAGAGCATTTTCAAGATATTCGTATACAGCTTTTTAGGTCTCAGGAAAATCTTGGTCCGTATGAAGGACTTAACTTTCTTCTAAAAAAAGCTATAGGAATTTATATTGCGATACAAGATCATGATGATATTTGGCACCCTCAAAAACTTGAAAAACAAGTTTCTTTTTTAGAAGAACACGCAGAGTACATAGGCTGTGGAACAAATACAGTTATGTACTATGAGGGGGATAAAAAATATTTTTTCTACTATCTTGGAGAAAAAAATTATTATACCATTCATGCTTCTCTCCTCTTTCGTTCTACACAAGATTTTTTCTATGATACAAAAGATACGCAATATATGTGTGATGCATATTCTCTCAAACATCACCTGTGTAAAGAAGAAAAAATCATCTACAATCTTCCAGAAGCTTTGAGTCTCCACCTCATAAAAAAATGAAGTTCAAACTATAGTTATCGTTGGCATAGTATATCTTGGAAAAATCTAAAAAGAGTATATGAACTGCATAGTCCCATATATGCCACACTTACTTTTTTTTGGGAATTACAAAGAAAGATATTCTATCCTCTTTTACAAAAAATAGGAGTAGGGAAGTATATCGATATCGTAGAACGAATTCCGTTTCGGATATTAGGAAATCCTATTCAAGATACAAAAGCAAGTGATTGGTGGGCTCATTTTTTCAAAAAATAAACTACATCTTATCCCGAAAAAGTTTTCGAAAGACTTTCAAAGAAATACTATATACTCCGAGTTTTTTGAGTATATCTCATACTTGCATGTATCGGTAAATCTTTATAAAGTTTGAGCGAAATTTTTGTATTTCAGAGATACTAATTCAAACAGAAACAAAGAAATCTTTTTCCTGACAGAGAGGATCGATTCACTGAGTTATAACCGTTTTATACCACTGAGAACTCGTATTTTTAAAATATTTTTTATCGTTTTTATTTCCATCACCTCCTCGTACCAAATCTTCTAAAAGCAGAATCTTTCTTTGATATATACATGCTATGAGGATATAAAAATGACTGAAAGATTCTCCCAGTTTTTCAGGAGAAGATTTCTTAAACTTTTCAAGATATGTTATAAAATCTTCTCTTCGGACAATAACCATGGAAAGGAAAAGAAGGAAAGTAGCAAGTGAATGAGCTTGATTTTTTGAAACAAGTTCTTTCCAGTATATTACTCCGTCTTCTCGAAGAGACGATATGTTTTTTGAAGTTTTATTTGTATGAAATAAAACAATATTTTCCTTTGACTGGAGGGCAGAAAGAACTTTCTTGAGTCCTTGAGGGAGTATTATATCATCATCTCACATGAACCAAATATACATTCCACGAGCATATTCGCTTGCACGAAACAAATTTCTATTTGCTCCAATATTTTCATCATTTCTAAAATAATGAATATTTGAATGTACTTTTTGAAATGTTTCTACCGTCTTTTTTGTCTCATCCGTACTAGCATTATCTGATATGACTATTTCTATATCTAGGCTATCATATCATTCTTGATCTATGATACAGTTTATACACTCTTTGAGATACGCGTGTCTATTATAAGTTGGGATACAAATACTGATGAGAGGGAGACGTGAGTTCATAGAAAAATATAAGAAAAAGAAGTATCTATATATTTGGATTTAAAACACTATCAACGAGTTTTTTGAAGAGCTTACTTTTTTTCATAACGTACTTTATACTTTCCCCGATAAAAGGAAATGGACCGATAAAATACATAAAATAATTAATAATCCAATATCCTCGAAGAAAACGTCGAATTTTGAGAGAAAATGCCTTAGTAATAGTATCAAGATACATAAAAGTTTGAAATACTTCTCGAAAATCTCAAAAAAGTCGAGCATTGTGTCTCCAAGAAGAAGGGTGTCACATAGGAAGGGTAAAAGTATTGTGAGGTTTTACGATGATTTTATCCTGTATATCAGAATATATGATGAGAGAGTGAGGAAAAAAATGAGTTTTTAATTTCTCTTGATCTAGTTTTTTTCGAGCTGCATCAAAATAAGACTTTTTTGCAAAAAATATACTGTAGAGAGAAAAGTTTGATCAAAATACATGCAGAGGCATATCTTTGATATTTCCAAGATAGTCTCCAAATTCACTTATTCCTTTAAAAATACTATAGCCTGCATAGTCTTGATGAAATACTTCAAGTCCTTCAGGAGTCGAAATCTCAAAGTTTCAAACCATTACATCAAAATCAGTTTCTTTGATGATGCGTAAGATATACGAAAGTGCAAATTTTGAAGAGCTATCGTTATCGGTCAGAAGCCAAAGATGATTACTATGAGCTCACTCTGTCACTTTTATAACATTGACAGCTCAACCGAGATTACTCTCATTTCGCGTATAGTGTATATTATTATAGAGAGCTTGGTATTTCTGTACGATAGAAAAAGTATCGTCAGGACTTGCGTTATCAGAAATTACTATTTCAACTTGCTCATATACTTCTGCGTCATGAAACTGAGAAACAAGACTTTGAAGCGTTTCATCAAGATAGGCTGAGCTATTGTAGGTAGGGATACAAACAGAGAGAAGAGGAATGTTTTTCATAACTATTTTTTTCTACCGATATACATAATAGAAGGACTCAACAGTCTCGTTTCAAAACCTTTTTTTCAAAATATGAAACGACACAGAGGATTGAGAAGGTACTCAAGTAAAGTAAGAGTTTTGAGAAGATAGTATTTAAATCCTTGAGAATTCATAGGAAGTCGTATCTTAAAAGTCCCATAGTTTTTACAAAATATTTCTTCAAGTTCAGGAAAACGAGCTGCTTCAGCAGAAAGTATTTCTTGTTCCATGAGATCGATATTGTGAAGTGGGATGAGATCAGGTCGAAAAAACTTAAACTTGAGATAGTTTAATCCTTTGAGTCGAGGTATTTGTAATACTAGAATCCCTCATTTTTTCAAGATTTTTAAGTGTTGTCGAATCGCTTTTTCAGGAGGAAGAATATGTTCTATGAATCCATAAGAATATACGACATCAAACATATTTTCATATGCAGACATTTGTTCATCGTTGAAGGCATCACAAAGAAAAGTAGGAACTCCGTTCGCAATCCCTTGATTTACTCACTCTTGAGCATATTCTAAACCAGTAGGTTGGTATCCAAAAATCTTTGAAAGTTTTTTCAAAAGTTTTCCATCACCACTTCCTATTTCGCAAATCTTGAGAGGAGTTTCTCCAGTAGATTTTGGAAGGTATTGTTTGAGTATTTCATCACACAAATAGAGATCATAGGATGCAAATATTCCAGTTTTTGGTTGGATATGTATTTTTCTTTCTCCAGAATAAAAATCATCCCACATTTCGTTGGAATATTTGTTGGTTGTTTCACTCATAAAAAACGTATTTGAAATTAAAAAACTCCACTAGTCTATGAAGTTTCAAGCATTTATCAAATAAATAGAGAAGCATCAATTTGATATTTTATTATTTTTAGGTGTGATAGAATTAGATGTTGAAAATAGTTCGATAGTGAAAATATTTGCGATATATATATAATATAATGTATTATATATATTAGTAGTTATAAATTTTACTATTATGTGAATCAATACACTATCTGAATCTATAAATATTTCGAGAGAAAGAAAAAACTTCATATCCTTGGGAAATAATGAGGACAATCTTTATGGAGTATATAGAATAATAACTTCTTCTCAGTGAGCTATAGAATTAGAGCTTATTACTGATATACTTTGTGTAAATTTAGATGATATTTCTGTATTAGAAGGGGTAGAAAATCTAAAACATACAACGATAGTAAGTGGAAAACACTTAAGATGAGAGTGAAAGCTGCAATATATCGCTGGAAAAAATGTAGATGAAACTCGTTTGTGAGAAGATTTTGTGAGAGTTTCAACAGGAACTTTTGAATTTATCGAAACACCTTCTCCATCATGAAAATCACGATACCATATTCCTATTGTTCATAGAGGAAGGACAGGATATCAACAAAATTGGGACCAATCTACTACGACCGCATGAGGAGCACTGGATATACATCTTCAGCAAGAATCTTTACGTGAAGCAGTCGAAGAATCAAGTGTTTTATGAGTAAATATAAAAGGAGAATATGAACTTTGTCTCCCATATCTTGACGGGATGGATGAAAAAATATTGAGAGAATGGATGGAAAAAGCGATAGAAACTTTTCTCAAGGAAGGTGGAAAATATGATCTCATGTGTTCTCAGGAACTTGCAACAAAATGAGATACCAATCTTATTGAGGCTTGAAAATATGCAAGAGAAGTATTTTGACGAAATTTTCATGGAAAAGAAGAACATAAATTCTCAGCAGAAAATTTGAAAGAAAAGCTTTTAGAAATAAAGGAGAAAAAAAGATATTCTTTTCGAATATCTCATATATTAAATCAAGAGGAAATGGATACAAGGAAAATTTGATTGCAGCTTACTCACTTTTCTCTGAAGAGTGATACAGAGGATCATTCTGGAAATTATTGGATGGATTATACCGATCACTCGGTTCATGCATTTCGAGTAGAAACAGATATACAATATCCAGAAGGATTTATTCCTCTATTTCGATTTTATTCAGAATCATGAGTCCAACTTACTCGGTATCCCCGAGTAGAAAATCTCGCAAAAGAAAGTAGACTTTGAGAAACACAACTATTAAAAAATCCTACGAGTATAGATTATAAACCAGTCCCTTTTTTAATGACTGCAGCAAAAGAAACAGTGAGCTTCAAAAGAAAAATAAGAGAGATTTTATAAAACTTTTATCTTATAAAATCTTGTATCTGTTGTAGGGAATAGTCTTTCATATTTTCTCCATCAGCATAAGCTTTGTACCACTGAAATGTTTTTTGAAGTGCTTCATCGAGAGTATAGCTTGGTTTCCATCAAAGAAGTATTTTTGCTTTGGAGTTATCGAGGAGGAGAAGGCCAGCTTCATGCAAGGTTTCATCTTTTTTGATCTCGTATTTCCCCATCCTGAGTATATCTATCGCTTTTTTCATAAGGTCTTCTACTCTCATCGTGTCAGAGATATCTGGACCAAAGTTATAAGCTCATACGAAACGATCGTCCTCAAATATTTTTTCTCCCATCATGAGATATCCAGAAAGTGCTTCAAAAACATGTTGCCATGGTCTCACGGCATCAGGATTTCTCAAAACCATAGTTTCATTTTTTTCAAAAGCACGTACCATATCTGGGATAAGTCTCTCAGCTGACCAATCTCCTCATCCTATAACGTTTCCAGCACGTACCGAAACAATCTTTTTTTCTCAGTGTGAAAAAAATGAACGTACATAGGAAGTGATAGCAATCTCATCCATAGCCTTTGAACTACTATAGGGATCATATCATCCAAGTCTATCGTTTTCTTTGTAAGGAGTCATAGTTTCTGTGTTTTCATACACTTTATCAGTAGTTATGAGAACAGCACCAGATACACTTTTACTTTGACGTATGACTTCGAGAACATTCACGGTACCCATAACATTCGTTTGAAAGGTATGTACCGGATTTCTATAACTTTCTCTTACGAGCGCTTGTGCAGCAAGGTGAAATACGATTTCAGGTTTATAGGTATCGCATACTTCTTGAAGATGAGAGATATTATTGATATCTCAAAAAATCTGAGTCGTGGATTTTTCCAGTTCCAGCAGAGAAAAAAGATTTGGCTTTGTTTCAGGAGCAAGAGAATATCAGATAACATTTGCACCAAGAGAATGAAGCCACAGCGAAAGCCAAGCTCCTTTAAATCCAGTAGCTCCGGTGATGAGAATCGTTTTATTTTTATAGAAGTGAGACATTATACAAGAGAGGGTTTAATAATAGTATAGAC
>JAYTJZ010000087.1:0-27253 GCA_043730605.1 Candidatus Altimarinota bacterium | reverse complement strand
GAGTTTCGGTATAATGTAAGAATAAAATGATGAAATCTAAACTTAATTATACAACAATTACTCATAAAATTTAACAGTTAACTGGGGAAGACCCTTTTATAATATCATGAACTGTAAGGTTTCAAAGTGAAGATGTATCTGAAATATGTAACACTTTTTCTAAATCGAAAATATTATTTTTATGCGCAAATTTTGCAAAAGAGGATAGCTTTCTAAACTCTTCAGAAGTAAAAAATACTTTTTGTTCTTCTAACTGTATATCTTCTATATCTTCTGGTCTCATAAAAATATTTGCAATTCTGTCATTTGCTAAGATTTGTATCATTCAAACAGGAGAACAATTTTCTTGTTCGAGGTATAAAAGCAAGGTATCAAGCTTATTTTGTTGTAGTCTTGTGAGCTCCATATTGTCTTCTAAAAATATATTAAGTATTAATTTACATATAAAGTCAATAATTACAAAACTTTTTCTTGCGTTTTTACATTTCCTCCCTATAATCCCCACGGTTTAGAACTCTCTTTCTGAAAAGAGAGCATTTATTTTTTATACAAGAACCTATGTCATTTAGAAATATTGCGATCATAGCCCATGTAGATCATGGAAAAACAACGCTCGTAGACGAGCTTCTCAAAGCAGCAGATGATTTTGATACTCGTGTAGGAATCGAAGTATGTGTAATGGATAGTAATGCTCAAGAAAAAGAACGAGGAATCACTATCTATGCAAAAAATACTTCTATCCGATATAAAGGAAATAAAATCAATATCGTAGATACTCCTGGGCATGCTGACTTCGGTTCTGAAGTAGAGCGTGTTTTGCGAACCGTAGACTCGGTATGTCTCGTGGTTGATGCATACGAAGGACCAATGCCTCAAACAAAATTCGTTCTCAAAAAATCTCTTCAACTTGGACTTCATCCTATCGTTGTTCTCAACAAAATGGATAAACCAACGGCTCGTCCTGACTGGGTTATTGATCAACTTTTTGACCTTTTTGTACAGCTTGGAGCTACAGATGATCAGCTTGAAAATCTCCACTCACCTATCTATGCTATCGCTCGAGAAGGGCTTGCATGGACCGAAGAACATCCAGAAAAAAAAGATATCTCTCCTCTTCTTGATTATGTTATGAAGCATGTTCCTGAAGCTGCAAATGACGCAGAAGCACCTCTCAAGATGCAGATTGCAAATCTTGGATATGATAACTTTCTTGGACGACTCGGTATTGGACGTATTTATGATGGGAAAATAAAAGTAGGTCAAGAAGTCATTATTACTTCAAATGAAGGAGCAAAACGAAAAGGAAAAATTTCAGATATCCTCACGAATGAAGGACTCAATAAAGTAAAAGCAACAGAAGCATTTGCAGGTGATATCATCACGATAGCAGGAATCGCTGATATTTTCGTAGGAGAAACAGTTGCTGCAAACGCTGATGTTCCAGCTATGCCAGCAATCACCATCGATGAACCAACTTTGAAAATGGAGTTTCTCGTAAATAACTCTCCATTTGCAGGACGAGAAGGGAAAATGATTACCTCACGACAAATACGAGATCGTCTTGAAAAAGAACTCGAAACGAACGTAGGGATGAAAATAGACTTTGATGGATCTGATAATTATATCGTTTCTGGACGAGGAGAACTCCATCTTTCAGTACTTATCGAAACGATGCGACGAGAAGGATTTGAGCTTCAAGTAGGAGCTCCAGTCGTTATCATGCACGAAGAAGCAGGGAAAAAAATGGAACCACTCGAACGAGTCTCTATCTCTGTTCCAAGTAATTCTGCTGGATCAGTCATCGCAGAACTTGGAAAACGAAAAGGAGAAATGCTGAATATGTTTGATGATAACGGAATCACGAGTCTTGAATTTATGGTTCCAACTCGAGGACTTCTCGGGTTTAAATCAGAATTTACGACGATGACCAAAGGAGAAGGACTTCTTTCATCTGCATTTGAAGAATACGTTCCATATAAAGGAAATATCGAAAAACGACAACGAGGATCTATGATTTCTATGGAAAATGGAAATGCAATGGCTTACTCTATCTTCAATCTTCAAGAACGAGGAACTATTTTCATCAAACCTCAAACAGAACTCTACGAAGGGATGATCATCTGAGAATCAAGCAAAGATCAAGACCTTGCAGTAAATGCTACAAAAAATAAAAAACTTACGAATGTTCGAGCTTCTGGAACAGATGAAGCTCTCAAACTCGTACCACCAAAACTCATGTCTCTCGAAGAAGCTATCGATTATATCTCAAATGATGAGTATGTAGAAGTTACTCCTATCTCTATCCGAATCCGAAAGAAATATCTTACGGAAGGAGAAAGAAAAAGAAACAAAGGGTAAAACCAAAAGAAAAATCCTCCAAGAAATTGGAGGATTTTTTGATTATATTAATGAAAAACATATACTTAAAGTATACTAAAATAATAATTTAAATATGAATACTGAAATTAATATATGGAGTGCTATAAAATTTGACTCTAATTGGGAAATTACTAACACATCTATATTTGATGATTTAAAACCTAGCTGGGATAGAAAAAGCGAAGAATTTAAAATATCTGATAAGGCTTATCAAGGATTTTTAGATACATTGAAACGGCAACATGCTATAGAAACCTGAGTTGTTGAAAAGCTTTATAATCTTAGTGACTGAGTAACAGAAACATTAATCAAAAATTGATTTATAGAATCTTATGTGAGTCATGATTCGACTGATATATCTCCTACCAAATTAATGTGACATCTTAATGACCATCTTGGAGCTATAGAAGAAATCTTTAAATTAGTAAAAGAAGATAGAAAGTTAAGTAAATCCTTTATTAAACAATTACATCAATTATTAACAAAGAATCAAGATACTACTGAAGCAATAGATCCATTTTGACGAAGAATAAATATAGAACTTTTGAAATGAGAATTTAAAAGATTTGATAATAATCCGAGAAGAAGTGATTGAACGATTTATAAATACTGTCCACCTATACACGTAGAAAGTGAAATAGAACAGTTAGTAAATATTTACAATACTCTCGAAGATACTATAAATCCTATCATTTTAGCTGCTTGGATACATCACGCTTTTACACAAATACATCCATTTCAAGATTGAAACTGAAGATTAGCAAGGTTATTAGCTACTTTAGTATTAATTAAAAAAGGGTTACTTCCTTTTACTGTTAAAAGAGAAAAAAAAACTGAATATCTAGATGCTTTAGAACAAGCTGATAAATGAAATCCTCAACTACTTGTTGATTTTTTTGCAAAAGCACAAAAACATAGTATAGAAAATGCAATTAATTATCAAGAAATTTGAAATCATGATGATTTATATGAATTAGCTGATATTTTAAATGAAAAAATTAGTTCCAAAATAGCCAATGAAAATTCAGAAAAAATTAAAGAACAAAAATTATTTACTACTAATTTATTTAAAGAAGTTACAAATAGTCTTGAAACAATAAAATTAAGTTTACACTCAAAGATAGCTATTACAAAAGTACAAATATGAATGAAACCTATTGAACTTGAAAGTAAAGATTATTACTATTATAATCATCAAATAATACATTTTGCGAAATCTTATAATTATTTTTTTAATAAAGATCTAGCTAGATCTTGGGGAAAATTATACTTTAGTCTATATAATTGATCCACTTATAATTTAATAGTAAGTATTCATAATTATTGATACGGTTGAGATACTCTAGCAATTTGATGTTTCTTAGAATATACTAAAAAAATCAATGAAAAAGAAATTGAAACTGAATATATACAAATTAATCTGTCACCATATACAATTTCAATTTCAAATCAATTAAATGAAAAAAATATAAAAAATATAACTAATTATTTAGAGGATGCTGTAAAAATTGCATTAGCTATTGTTATTAAAGAAATAGATTAGATAAAAGTTCCATTTCATTTTATACTCCATGCAATCTAAAAAGCTCTCCCACTACTGTGAAAGAGCTTTTTTTATCTCAATATATAACTTGCTTGCATATGATACACTACCTGTGCAATATCGGTATTTGTTCCTTTTTGTACGAGCACCAAAGAAGCTTCTGTACCAAAGGTACGATACTCGAGCCTATAGAGTGATTCATTTATATAGATTCTTCCATCTTGAAATATCGTCATCACCGAGTCTTTTTCACTATCACTTGAAAGATATACAGAAACACTTCCAGGATTAAACTCGACTCAGAGAGGAATACGATAGCTTGCAAATCGTTCTTGATCAAGGAGTTTCATATATACTCCTGTTTCATCCAGATTATTTAAGTCTGTCACTCTCTCTACTTCTCCTTCTGGGATTTTCACAAACTGTCTAAAGAGAGGTTCTCCTGCTTGTAAAATCTGTACTTCAGGATAAATAGAATCATTGCTTGGATTATTTGATGGTATCACTCTCGTAGTAGTGAGAGGACCGAGCATATCGATACGACCGGTATATTCATCGATATTTGCAAGGAGACTTCCAGAATAACTCAGGGTCAGTCCAGAAGCTGTTTGTGCCGTTTCAAAAGTATAATTTCCTTGTGCATCTGTTTCTACGAGGTCTCATCCTCCGAGTTTCTGAAGCTTTTGTACCACTCCTCCACGATATCTATAGAGTCGCACTGGTTCATCAAGGAGTGTTTCGTCGATTTGTCAGGTAATCGTATTATTTTCTATCCCATCAATACTTGGATCTGGTGGATACACTTCAAATCCTATTTCTTTACTTGCTATATTTCCATTATCGTCTATGAGAATAATATTTATTTGTTTTTCAAAAATATTTTCATACGGTCCAAAAAGTATCGTGATACGAGCTGAGGTCTTAGTAATGCTTATTTTATCAGTATCTGCATCATTTTTTGCAGATCCATCTCCATCACTATCTACACTCAGATCAAAATCTATTCGTACATTTTGTATTCCAGCAAATCCTCCATCTTCGTAAATGTAAGGGGTCAAATCTACGAGTTGTGATTGATACACGGGAATTCGTATTTTTTGGTTGAGTCCTATTTGAGGGGCAAGTGTATCTGCTGATGTTTGAGGAGCAAGAAGTATTTGCTGCGAAAGAGTTCCTAAAATATCATTTTTGAAAGATGTTATACGAGCATAATAGAAATCATTGGGAACTTGTAAACGTATTTTATGTTCCTGCGAAGCTCTTGCTCAGAGATCATAGAGTGTATAACTGGTGATATTTCTCATATCCATCTGAAGCAAAGAATCATCATAATAGCGAATATCTATGTGTGAACTTGCATCAAGAGGAGAAGTATTTCCTATATAAGATATCTTCGATCCTGGAAGCAGAGGTTTTCCGATATAATCCAAAATATCTGTTCCGAGAATATCTTCATTTATCCCTGCAGAAACATAGGCATCTCCTGAAAGACCAGTGATACTCACAGGAGTTTGAAATACGAGCGTACTATAAGCTGGAACACTGAGTTCCTGTGGATTTTCTGTATCTGTTCCAAAGTAATACGTAATACGGAAGGAAGTATTTCCTGCATGTATTTGTGTTTTTGCAGTGAGTCCTATTTTTGTATTTCCTGCAAGTTGTGTTTTAATATTTTCAAGTTTTTCTGTCGTAAGCTTTGCTCCTGCCATCGCTCCAGCATAGCTCAAAGTCGCAAGATGTTTCGATATCGTGTAGTTTGAGGTTTGTGTTGTGCTTGGATGACTTGGTATATCAGAGAGTGCATCAACGATATGTGTATCAAATATACTTGGAGTGAAATCATCTCTATCGTTGATATATCTATCCACGATAGTATGATAGGTCATACGGAAGTTTTTAAGAGTTGGATCACTTGGTTTTTGAAACTCTACGTTTATCGCTCCATCACTGACATTTGCTTCAGTAAAATAGTTGAGTGCTTCATAAAATATATCTCCATTAAAAAACTTATTACTCGAAGCAGACAGAATAAGTGGGTTTCATGAAACATGATTTTCTACTGGATTTTGTTTTCTATTTTCTTTGAAATAGAGTTTTCCTTGGGCAAGATAGAGTATATCATCATCTCCATCTGCATCCATATCAAGAATCGTTGGTTCTTCATCTCCTCGAAGCATATCGGTATACTCAAAGAGTCTATAGTTTTTACCATATTCTCGTACATAGATCCCTTCATAGCGATACTCATATTCACCACTGATATCACAGCTTCCTGCACTGCTCGAAGAAGGAGTGGATGTGGTACTGGTAGCTGCAAGAAGTCCTGCTTCTTTATATGCAGATAGACCTCCTCGTACTTCTTGCATCAAAGTATCTGCTTTATCAGAAAGAGCTTCTTGCTCTGCAACAGTTTCTTCACTTGGTCCTGAAACGAGCTGTATACTCGCATCCAACATTTTGATATTATATGGTTCGAGAAGCCCTGTATATTGGCTAAATCTTGTTTTTGGAGAAGTATCTGCTGCAACTTGGGTGAGATATGATGGAGTTTTCATATCATCGAGCATTTTTTTCTGCTGTTTCGTATATTCTATTTCGGTAGAGATAATATCTCAGAGAACTTTGAATTTCTCTGTATTATTTTTTTGGAGTTCCTCTATGAAGGCATCTTCTTTTGAATACGTAAGTTCTGCAACATCAGCCCAAAGAGCTTGTAGTTCTTGAGTACGAGGATCAGAAGTTACTGTTGTTGATGAAAGTTGTTTTCCAACATAGGCTTGAAACTCACTGTTAGTGAGAGTCACATCTTTATTTTCAGACAAGTAGACGATAAGTTTTTGAAATTTATGAGCAAGAGCTCCAGCTATAAGATATATTCCTTCAGGATTTTCATCAAGAGGAGCAAGAGAAATCTCAGGAATCACTGAACCATCTGTTTCTATATTGAGATTAATATCAGTCGGAACAGAGTCAGCTCCAGGACTCATATCTGAAATCTGGATATTAAACATATTTACGATATTATTCGTTGCTTTATCGAGTGGAGCTGTGATAGCTCGTACTGCTTCAATAATAAACTCTGTTTCGAACTCGAAGTTTACATACGCACTTACTTTGATGGCTGATATCGCAGAGTATGAAAATGCTGGTGGCTGTATATCAAGGAAATCCATCGGAAGATATCCATTTCTTTCCGTCAAAAATGCAATCTGGTCTCCAGCTCTCCACTCAGGAACAAAAGGAGAATTTTTAAGAATACACATCACTTTTGTAACAAGTTTCATGATATTGAGTATACCTTCTACTGCACCAAAAAGTGCTGGTATCTTCGGTGGTGGTGGAAGATCTGGAAGCTCGATACTTGGCAGAGAAGGAAGTTCTGGAAGTTCTGGTATCGTAAATCGTGGAAGAGTAGGAAGTGGAGGCAGAGTAAATCCAGCTGTCGGAACTCGTGGGAGATTGAGTGGTGGAAGAGTTGGAAGCACTATTGGTCTCATATTCATCTGGAAATCTGGCATATATATCGTCATTCCTGCTCGGATATTATGCAAGTCTATAATAATATCTGGCCATTTTGGAAACTGAATAATCGGAGGAGATGGAATAATCGCAGAAATAAGTCTAAAGATAAAATTTTGTAAATCTTGTCGCTCATTTTTACATTCATGACATTCTTCTTCATATCCATTGAAAACATCGAGTAAGAGTTGCCATGATTTGAGAACAGCTTTGATAAGGATAAAGAGTTCTACCCAAGCTTTAAATCTTTTTCCATTAGTTCCAATCCATTCTCACAGAAGTGAAGCAATAGCTTCGATATTACAGAGTATTTGTTCAAGCCATACTTCTTTGATATTGATAAGTTTTGCCAGTCGTTCTGGGAACTCTTTATATTCCTGTAATATTTCTATATTTGTTTCGAGAGAGTTTACAAAAGCACTTGCATCAAGATATGCTTTTTCTTTCACAGAATTTTCTTGCTGACAACGTGTTCGTTCTGCTTCGGTTTCTTGGGTACAAGCAGCTCAAAGACTCCAACTATTTTTAGCTGCATCAAGTTCTCCTTTCCATTGTTCCAACGTATATTTCCAATCTACAGAAAAACGGTTCAGTTCTGATGGATCAATCCACGGAACATTTACATTTATTGTTTCTGTTTCTATATTGATAAGAGGGATATTTCCTATGAAATCATAAGCCTCTTTAATCCCAGAAAGTGTTTCTTTTCCAGCCCCACCTCCTACTCCTGATACTTTCGCGATACGAAGATCGAGAGAAAGACACTGGACTCTATCAGTTCATGAACAGTCAAGAGCAGATTTTTGAGAACGAAGAGCTGTAAGTTCTCCTTGTTTTTCTGCACGCTGCGAGTCTGCTTTTTGTGCATCTTCTTGTGCATTTTGCTTCATATCTGTTCCAAAATTTTTCCAAGAAAAATCAAAGACTCCTCAAAAATCTGGAAGCACCACAAATACTTTTGGAAGATTCGTAAGTTTGGAAGTGATTTCATCGAGTTGTCTTTCTACCCAATCCATGAGAAAGTTTGGAAATGCTCCAACTCGTTTATTTTGTATTTGTACTACATCTTGGAAGTTTCAACTCGCGAGAGCTGAAACATCGAGATCTATACTGGTAGACATCATCGCACTCGAGTTTGAGTTTCCGATATTGATAAGGGGTTGTGTCGGAAGATAAAAGTTTCCAGAACCTTCCTGTGAAACTCGTGTAAATTCTTCTACATAGTCTTCATAGAGACTTGCTGGTTTCACTCCTGTTCGAAGATATTCTAGATAATCTTGTACAAAAGCATCTTGCAGCGTTTGAGGAGTTGCAAGAGGAGAACTGACATCTCCGTCACAGTTTCCATGTATCACATCAAAACCATCTCCAGGGAAAGGGTATCCGAGAACTCAAGGGTCTCCCTCTCCTCCTTCACAGCCAAAAAGTGGCATCGCAGCAACAATACAGTTCCCTCCAGGAACAATAGGATGTACTCCCATAGGATTTGCATTTCCTGCAACAATTGCTGGTCCTCAGAAACATACTGCTATCCCAGCTCCTCCCGTAAGAGTTGGAGTAGCAAAGAGTCGCACAAAGTTGGTAGAAGCCCAGGTTCATCGTGATCCTCCAGCAGAGCTTGGTCCACAGAAAGGACCAGGAACAAAAGCTTGAGAAGTCATTGGCCAAACAGAAGGAAGACAACATGGACTAAAACCACAAGAAGCTTGACGTCCCGTAAGAGCTGAAAATACTGGTATTCCTGTATTTGGAGTCAGTGGACCAAGAGGCATACCCATAAGAGTGGGTGCCGATCCTGGAGCAAGAGGAGCCCAGTTGAGAGGATTAGCAAAACAACTTCCTCCTCAAAATCCACAACTCAAACCTTGTACCAGTTCATCTATATCTTCCGAAATTTCATCTACTGCTTCATTTATTTTATCAAGAGCTCCCATGAAGTCTGTAGCTCCATCGGTTTCATCCATCGTATCATCACTATCTGGAACTCCATCACCATCTGTATCAACTCATAAGTCTTCAAGAATACTTTCTCCATAATCTTCAAGTGCTTGCTCGCTTGCATTCTCATCTATCAGATCTTGTAAATAATCAGGAACTCCATCATCATCTGCATCGGTCAGTTCTGGGAAAGTATTTCCTATATCAACTGCATCGGCCTCACAGGTAGGAACTGTTTTTCCAGCAAGATAGCTTCGAATCGCTGTAGATCTGAAAATATCTGCTTCTTTTCCACAGTTTTTTGCATCTTTTTTAAGAATAATATCTCCATATATATCATCTCCTACTTCTCCTGCTTCATAGAGACCTACTTGTATATGCCCATACGAAAGAGGAAGTGTTTTGAGTTCATAGCGAACTTTCGTTTCCTCTCCTGGATTAAGATAAAATCCATCAAGTACGATATTATATTCGGCTATTCCTCTTTTTCGAGGAACTACTTTATTTCCCTGCGTCAATATCGTAAAATTTTCATCCACAAAACTGAAGTATTTTGGAAGCGTATCGACATAAGCCACGTTGTTGATACGACGAGGAGAAGTATTTTTCAGAGTGATATCAAAATAGACAGTATCTCCTGTTTGAAGAGTTCATGAATTACTATCTGTAAAAGTTTTTGAAACTTCTATTCCTTCAAGTCCTGCGTACTGACTTCGTAAAAAATAGGTATCCGAAGTATAGGTATTTTGATATCCAGAATACTCAATATAGTCATCATAGTCCGTGAGGAAATCTTCAAGTTCTGTCGTAGTTTCTGACATACTTTCTGCTTCTGGAGAACCTCAAATAGTCGAGAGTTGTGTATCGAGACTTTCTATAAGTGTTTCTGCTGGAAGATCTGTTTCATCATAATCGGTCGGAATATAGGGAAGAGAAACATAGAGAAAACTTCATATTAAAGAGTCGTCGATAAATTCTGGTGTTGGAGTATTTTGTCCTGCTTCTTCTCCTCCAGAGAGTATGTCCTGATTCACGGTTTGGAGATATTCTTGAGACTCCAGAAGCATCGCTTGTGCGATATCTGGACGTATCTGCGTGAGTCCATCAAAATATACAGCTCCTCATTGATTAATAACAGTATCTGCAAGTCTTATAGCATATCCATCTCCGATAAATTTTTTCGTAAAGCTCGGGGTATTTTCTGTTCCTGACCCATAAAATATATGTATTTCTCCTCTATCATCGAGTGTCACGATATCATCTTTCCCATCATTATCCATATCATAGGCCTCAGCTTGGATGATACTTCCACTCAGACTAAAAGCAAAACTCAAATCTTGTCGAGTAAAATCTTTTTCTACATTATTAAAAAGCATCGGCTTCCCTGTTTCGGTGACAAAAAATATATCATCATAGCCATCTGCGGTGAAATCTCAGGTTTTCACCAGACGCACTGACCCTCCATCGGCTGCGTAAGCAAGACTTCCATGCTCTACAAATCATCATTCCACTGGAGTATTTTCAAAGAGTTTGAGATATCCATCTTTTTGAACCGTGAGAACATCTATCGCATCATCTTTGTTATAATCAAAGGTTTGAAAACCGATAAGATCTGGATGCTGTTCTAAAAGTTCTCCTACAGTAGGATCAAAAGATTTTTCTTCTCCTGTTTGAGTGAAAGTTTTTTTGAGAGCTTTCAAAGAAGCAACAGGGTCACCAAGGTTTATAAGAGAAAAACTTTGAAACTTTTTTGTAGAGTCTCCTACAGTTTGTCCTGCAGAAAAATTAAGCAACATAGTATTTGATGCTTCCCAGCCTATACCAGCTTCTTCTCGAGAAGACTCAAGTCATACCATACTGGTATTATGAAACTCATCAAGAGCATAGGTTTCTGCGAAAGGATCTTGGTAATAAAATTTTACCGAAGAAGTATTTGCGTCACTTTCTATCTCTCGAGAAGAATACTGATTTGAAGCAAGATGGACAATAAGAGTATCTTCTAAGGTTATGAGTTTTGTATTTAAAAGAGCAGTATCTCTGGTTATATTTGTTTGAAAAACTCATGAAATCTTCATCGTTGCGAAAGTTTCTTCTCCATTTTTCAGTAAAATTTGTATTCCTGGTCCAACATATGTGGTATCTACCTGTACAAAAGTTCCTGATTTTCGTTGAAATCTTCCAACTTCATAAGCTTCAAATACTTCTTTTCCTGAGGGAGATTTTATAAATACATCTTTCCCTCGTGTTTCTACAGAATACCCAAGACTTTCATCAATATCCAGAGAAATATCAGAATTTTCAGAAATATTATAGTATACTCGTCCAATATAAGATTCTAAAGCTTCATTATGCACATCAACTATAAGTCTTCCTTCACTATCAAAATCAGCAGAAAACTGAATATCTTGGGTGATATCTGAGCTTTGAAGTTTTCCAAGAAAACCATTTTTTTCCAAAGAAAACACATCATGAAATACATACGGAGTATTGAGAAGAGAGCTCACTGCAAGAGAAGAATTATTTCTATCAAAAAGTAAAGCTCCAGCAAGATAATTCTCTTGGGTAATATCCCCATATGGAGCTCCGAGAAGCACCGAATACATTCCGTTGTAAGCTGAACCTTCTATATCCTCTTTATCCCAAAAGAAAAATGTTTCGATACTTCCAGCATTTTCTCCCACTCCTGAAACCTCAAGTTTATTGGTCTCTTTCCAAAAATCCAATACTTGTTTCTGCAGTACTTCAGAAAGCTCAAGATATACTTCACTCGTCTCAAGTCGTGTTTGCGTAGAAAATTTTGATATATATTTTGTAGGAGAAAATTCTTTAAAAAACGCAGATCCAGTAACACTGAGTGTCCCATCCGATTTTTTAAAGGTCGGAATCACAAGTCGTGTTTTATCGAAAGGAGCTTGTCCTATGAGATCAAATTTATTTTTTTCTAAACCTGGAGCTGACCCTACTTTAAAGTAGGCAATACCAGGAATATCACTTCATGAAATTTGAAATTGAGCCTTTCCGCGAACTGCTTGTTTTTCAGGAGTATTGAGAGAAATAATAGCCTTACTTTGATCATGAACCTGAGCCTGAAGAAGAGTAGTATTATCATTAAAAACTTCATTATTATAACGATCTTTGAGAATTGCATCGAGAAGAGACATTTCATTTTTTGATGCTTCTATTTGTGAACGACTGAGCTGTAAATCTATTTTTATCGGAACTTCAGGAAGTATATCTGTATAAGCTTTGTAGATATCATTTCATCCTTCCAGTTGTATTTCTAAAGGAATTTTTTCTCCTGCAAGCGTAGAAGTGGTGAAGCTTACTTCTGCTTTTCCTCACTGTACCGAAACATAGGATTCATCTACGCGTCCATAGAGTTTTCCGATATTGAGATAGACTCGAGAAGTGAGGTCTGTTAAGAGTTTTCCGTCCACATCGGTAAAGCTGAGAGCATAACGATATGTGAGATTTCCTACTTTAGGAGTTCCATCAAGAGCTGTGATACTTAACCTGATATCTTCCACTGTTTTCAAAGAAGAACTTGTTTCTGTTATCGTTTTTCCAGCGATGTCTTTGAGTATAATTTTGAGCACATTTTCATCTGCACTTCCCGTACTTTTGAGTCGAAAGGCTTTATATCCCTCAACTACTTGATAGGAGATTTCTTTTTCTCCATTGGTATCAAAAATTAAGCCTTTCCCATCCAGAGACATCTCGAGTGTATACACTTCTCCACTAGCTGGATTTCCAAATTGGTCTTCTATCGTCACCAAGTGTGTTGATATATTTCCACCTGTTTCCATAAGACTCGTCGAAAGAACTGGATTGAGTTTTGTAGCAACTTCAGGAAGTATATCTATCGTTTTATAGGTCTGGAATCCACTTGCATCGGTAAGTCGCAGTTCATACCTTCCTGATGATTTTGCCGTAAAAAATGGATAAGCTCAGGAAAGTTTTGATTGGGTAATTCCTGATTCTTGAAAAACTACTTTGCCTTCTTGACTCAATTCTAAAGTCACAGGATAGTTCAATGGAAGTATATTTCCTGCCTGAGAATAGTTATGTACCGTGAGAAGGAGTTTTTCTTTTGCAGTTGAGAGTGAAGAGAGTGAAGTTGCAGCAATCTCAGAAGTTGTTTGAGCTCCGTCTGCGATAAAAAAGTTTTGAGCAGCTGAAACATGAATGGTATTATCTATACTGTATACTCCATCTGTTTCAACTACATAGCTATTCAAAAATACTTGATCTCCTCGAACTTCTATTTTTTCAGGAGTACTTTTGAGATCTATAAGAGTCACTCCTTGTGTGTCTTTTGCCTCAAGACGAGCTGTAAAGTAGACATTCGCATCATCTCATTTTCCATAAAAATATGTCTTTATTTCTCCTTGGTAAGCTCGTTGTGAAGAAGAACTAAAATTAATATGTTTTTGAGCTTCTTTGAGTTTTTCTGCTGTAGAAAGAGCAGGAATAGTAGCATCATATATCACTTCAATATTACTTCCTGCAAATGCTATTTCTGGATCTTTTGGGATTTCAACTCGACTCAGCGTATTTTCTACCAAACTTGTACTATCAAAAGTGACGAGTTCTCCTACAGCATCTAAAATTTGAGTTTGTAAAAATCAGGGGGTATTATAAAAATATCTTCCTGCATCACTTTGGAGAGTTAATGAACCTCCTGTAAGTTTTCCTTCCAAACAATCATTAAGTCCATTTTTATTTACATCTCCTTCACATGCAAGAAGTTCTTCTCTTTCATCTTCATCCAGAAAAAGAGTATCATATCCACAACTTCCCTGTCCGATTTTTATCTTCGGAGGGAGCATATCTTTGAGCCAACAAATCACGGCAGGAATCCACTCCCAAATAGGAACTCCATCTGGAGGACCACACTTAAAAGTATCTTCGTACTCTGGTTCTGGAACATTTCCAGTAAGTAAAACACTTTGCAATGCAAGATTTTGAGAAAGGATATCAGCATAGGGGTGAATTCATTTTGCCTCTGGATCAAGCTTGATATACATATTTTGTGCATCTCATGGAGCAGCAAGATAGGTAGTTTCGTATGATTTCTTACTTTTTGGAAGATGAAATGCAAATTCATTTCCTTCAAATTGGTTTCAGAGATAGTTTTCAAAAATAAACTTATATTTTGAAGAAACGGTGGTAAGATTATTCCAATAGACTGCAAAAACAAGGGTATCCAAGTATGATATCTCTTTTGACTGGTTTTCTATCGTAAAAACCTCAAGGGGTTTATTTTTGAGGACCGTATAAAGGTCTATATTTGCAGATGGATAGGTTCCTTCTGTTTTGAGAAGATTGTAAAGTTGGAGTTCTGTTCCACTCAAGCCTGCAGGATTTGAGTTTTGAATCACTTGATTTATCTGAGCCGAGACAGTATCAAGATGTGCTTTTACTTTGAGTTCTATATTTTCAAGAGTGAGGTCTTGTCCAGCAGCTGGAGTCACTCGAAAAAGTTGTGGGAAATCTATTTTTTGATATCCATAGTTGGGAGCAGCTCATCCTTTTGCTCCGATAAAATCTATATATCTATTTTTATCTATTGGAAGCGAAGGAGTAAAGAGAGATTGTGTTTCTGCTCCAAACTCAACATCTGTGGGAGAAGTATGGAGGATATAGGAAGGAATAGATTTAAAAGTATAGGATTCATTTGAAATACAACATGTTGGTCTATCGGTTCCACTACTACTAGTCGAAGTACAAAGTTGTCCAACTTTTCGAGAAAATGAAGTAGTATCAAGTGTATAAGTTTCTGCACTACATAGGCCTACTGATGCATAATAAGTATTAAAAAGAGTAGTGAAATCTGAAACTGTGCCTTTCGCATTTACCGTACGACACGACCATGTTCATGATCGTGTTTTTCAAAGAACTGGAGCCTGAAAATCTGAAACACAAACAGTATCAGTTGTTCCATCTGAACGTCTTCTAGATTCTGTTTTTTCTCCATATGTTTGTACTAAAGTAGCATCTTGAAAACAATCAAGAGGAGATGGGGTTTTTGTACCGTCAGATATTTCTTTTGCCCCTCGTATATCAAATATTGGTCTAATACCCCCCTGAAGATCATTATTTTTCAGTGAAAAACTTGTATAGTTTCCATTCGCTGGAGCTTCAAAATTAAGTGGAGTATTTCATCCCCAATATCCTTTTGATACGTTTTCTGCAGCTGTATCTCCACTTCTAAAGTCTCATTGACAGAGTGCAAGGTCAGCTTCGGTAAGTTCAACATTATATCCTCTATTTGCTTCGACAAGATTTCCTGATGCAGTAGTAGAACCTCTATAAATACTACATTGCGCTGCACTTGTCATTTCTTGAGCTGCTTTTCCATAGAAAAATCCTGTATATGTTTGAGAACAAATACTTGGACCATTTATATTTTTGTACTCTGTAGGGACTACTACTTTTCTCGAAAGCCCATTTTTTACTATATTTGTGATTTCTGTTTCGAGAGAAGTATTTACATTTTTTATCACTTCTGCACTCACTTGATCCAGAACTGAGATCAAAAATGGAGGCATATCGAGGTTAATATCTGACCCACTTTTATTATATCTTCCTGCATTGTAAACATATTTTCTCATATCTCCGAGAGTGGAGCTATTGAATATTTCTAGATATTTTTTCGTGGCATTGTCAGTGATATAACGTGTGAGTATATCCGAAGAGCTATTGACATCTGGACCACCTGAAAGACCTGAAATATCAAACTCTGGATCTACTTTTTTTAAGAGATCTTGTATCTCAAGATTTTGAACTCAGAGTACCTGGTTTTTTACTTTTTCTGCAAGATCTTTTCCATATCGACGGTGGGTAATATCTTCGATATTTTGCTGATACATCTGATATCCTACATATTTTTGATACTGTAGTGCTTCACTTTCTCGAAACTGATCATAGTAAAATACATAGGGCTCATACGTATCAGGTGCCGAAGTATCTTTGCCATCTATCACTCCTTTCTCTTGATCAAAGACTCATTCTCCAAGATAAAAATCGTGATTTTTATCGAAATAATTTTCTATCGCTACGATGTCATCATCAAAGTCTCCTGTGTTTGGAGATATCACTCCATGCCAAATTTCTGGAACAAGCTCACTATCCCCGACTTCGCTTTTTTGATATTTTTGTGATACTTGATCAAAAATATATGATTTTTCTGTGAAATCTACATATGGAAGAATACTTTTCCCAGAATCTGCTCCATCAAACACGACTGGAACAGGGATTTTTCCAACAAGCACCGTTCCAACCAGTCGTGATTCAAAATCTACATCATCTTTTACAGATTTATACCCTTCCAAAAAAAGAGACTCATTGAGAGAAGCGATATCAAAAACACTTGCATTAGTAGGAGTAGGAAGGATAACCACCTGAGTATTTTCAAGTTTTGCTTGAATATCTTTACTATACCGTACCAGTTTTGTTTTCGTAGCATTGTAGGTATCTTCATCAACCAGTATAGAAACCAAATTAAAAAATTCTTTGTCTTCTGCAAAAGTCTGAGTCGAGAAATATTGAAGAAGAGGGACATGAACCGTTAAAGAAAACAGCAAAAAAAATATAAGCAGTCCTGAGATAATTTTTTTAAGTTTTTCGGTCCACATAAAAGTATAGATTTCCTGTAAAGAGAGAGAAAAAAAACGAGTTTTTTACATAATACAAAAATCCAATGTGAAATCAACAAAAAAGTGCATAAATTTTGTATACAATGCAAAAAACATCATATATTTTGTTTTTTCGAAAAAAGTATGAGAAACTAGAACTATAGTTTAAAAAATAATATTTCAAAAAATGGCTTGATGAGAACTTTCTTATAATCCAGAATCTGCAATTCAACATATTATAGATACTGGGAAAAAACCAACTCTCGAAGAAGGAAGTGTTTCTTGAGTATGTATCGAAGAAAGTGTTACTTCTTATGATTGAGAGTGAGATTTTGAACCCATTTTTGAACCTACTTTTGATGAAAAAGGAAATCAAACAGGCTTTGAAATTCCTGAAGAACAAGATCCAGACAATCTCTGTCCTACTCAAGAAGAACTCGATTCTGCTTTCAACTAAAAAAACTCCCAAAAGGGAGTTTTTTCTATTTTTTATACTATTTTTTTATAAGTGCGTCTCGTATCTCGGTAAGTAAGAGAATATCTGCTGAAGTTGGAGCTGGAGCAACTGGTTCTGCTGCTTCTTCTTTTTTGAGTCTTGCTATCGTTCGTACCATCATGAAGATAATAAATCCAAGAATTATAAAACTGACTGAGTCTGTAATAAATTGACCATATTTAAGAGCTGGAGCTCCTGCAACGGTAAGTTCCTCAAGAGTTGCATAGTTTTTTCCATCAAGAGCGATATAAAGATTTGAAAAATCTACTTTCCCCAAAAGAAGTCCTACTGGAGGCATAATAATATTATCTACGAAAGATTTTATCACCGTAGAAAAAGCAGCTCCAAACATAAACCCCACAGCGAGGTCAATCGCATTTCCTTTTATAAGAAAATCTCGGAAATCTTTCATTACATGCTTCATAAAAAATAATAAAAAATATAAGATAAAAAAACTATAAAAAATACTTAATCTTTTGCAAGAAATTCTTCATTCTCTGCAACGTTTTTTACACTTTTCATGAGTGGAAACAGTACCATGTCTCGGAGATTATCTTGCCCTGTAAGAAGAGCGAGGACTCGCTCGATTCCCATTCCCCAACCAGATTGTGGAGGCATTCCATACTCCATCGCAAGCACAAAGTCATTATCGCTTGAGGTTGCTTCTGCGTCTCATTTTGCAAGAGCATCTCCCTGAGCATCAAAATTTTCTTGTTGGATTTTTGGATCAACGAGCTCACTATAAGCTTTTATCACTTCCCAACCGTTGATGACAAGTTGCCACTGTTCTACGATTTCTGGATTTTCATCATTTCCACGTGCTAGTGGTTGCATCGTTTTTGGATAATTATACACAAAAGCTGGACCAGTAATACCTGGTCTCAAAACTTTTTTATAGAGATAATCTATCATCGTTGCGGTAACTTGCTTCTCAATTCCTTCCCATGTATATCCTGCTTTTTTGATTTCTGTTCTAAGTATTTCTTCATCTTGCGGACCATAAAGTGATACATCGATACCTGATTTTTCTTTCACCCCTGCAATATAATCGATACGAGCCCAAGGGGTTTGGAAGTTTACTTTTTTCTGATTTCCTTCTTTATCTTTCACTTCTACTTCACGACTGAGTTCTGGGATTTTTGAAAATACAAAATCAAACATTTCCTCGGTATACTTCATATTGTCCTCATAGTTCCACCAACACGCATAGTGTTCTATCGCTGAAAATTCTTGCATATGACTGGGGTCGGATCCTTCATTTCTAAAGTTTCGCGTAAACTCTACGACGCGTTCGAATCGTCCTACCGTTGCTTTTTTGAGCGCAGTTTCAGGAGAAATACGTAAGAAAAAGTCTTCATCATAGTCGTTATGATGGGTGATAAACGGAGCTGCTGCTGCTCAAGAAGCTGCATTTCCCAGTACTGGGGTTTCTATTTCGATAAACTCATTTTCATGATAAAAATCTCGCAAAGCTTTTACAAATTTACTTCTGAGTTTAAAACGATTGTAGGTCTCGTCATGCATAATAAGATCTAAATATCGTTGACGATAGATTGTTTCTTGGTCATTGACTCCGTGCCATTTTTCTGGAAGAGGTCGGACTGCTTTTGAGAGGATTTGAAACTCTTTCACAAAAATCGTAAGTTCTCCGTGTTTCGTAAAAAACAAATCTCCTTTGACTCCAATATAGTCTCCTGCCTGGCAAAATTTTTCTGCGATTTTAAATGCAGATTTTTCTTCTCACTCTACTACTATACTTTCAACTTTTTCTTTTCCTGTATCAAATATCACAGCATCTTTCATAAAACATACTTGAATATCTCCCGTATTATCTCGAATTTTTGCAAAAAGAAGTTTTCCCATACCACGAGAGAGCATCAGACGACCTGCAGTTTGAAATGTTCCAGTATTTTCTCAACTCATAAGTATTTCGACTTCCTTTACCTCATTTTTTCGAGCCTCAATATCGCAAATAGCCATTTTTCCATGATAGTTATTTGCATACACAATAACTCCAGCATCTTTGAGTGCTTGGATTTTTTGCATTCGGTCAAGAGATTCTTTTGAGTAGTCCATAAGTAGTATTTTTAATTATAAATTTCTTTTCTGTGTCAGATAATAGCTATAATGATGATATGTCATTGCTTATCTACATCACACACTACTCTATAGTCTCCGATTCTAAAACGATAATCTCAAAGTTGAGAATTTACAAGCTTCACAGCAAAAACAAGAGGATCTTCATGTCATATATAAAAATCCATTTTTTTGAATATTCTCGTTCGCATCTGAATATCGATTTTTTCTAAGCTTTCTATCGCTTTCGCAGTAAGAATATATTTCCACATAGATTATACTATTCCTAATAATTTCTTTGCTTCTTCAGCAGAATATCGTTTCGAATTTCGAGACTCTTCCAAACGTTTCAAATAATTTTCTGATCTCAAAGCCTCCTGTTCTTCAACAAAATTTTCCATTTGTTCTTTTAAAAATGAACTTGGAGTTCTATGAATCTCTTTTGCATAAAAAGAGTATTGTTTTTTGAGTTCAGCAGGTACTCTCGTAGACATCACTGCATCGCTTGTAGTACTCATACTTCTAAAATTAAAATATAATGTTTACATTGTATACATTTTTAAAAACAGAGCAAACAAAAAACCTGTTTCTCTCTTGAAAGACGGGTTTTCTATAAATAAAAAGATATAAGCTTAAAAACTATACTTCATCTCAACTTTAGGAGCTAGGCTTTTCACTTTCATACTTTTATGTTTTAATAAAATATTCTTCCTCTATCACAATAAACTCCTTTGTTTCGTCAAGCCTGCTTTCTCGCAAATCTGGGAAATCTATGCTATTCTAAAACAAATATAATTATTTTAGAAATATGATAAAACAGATTCTCGTACTCCTCGCTCTCTTCTTCGCTTTTGAAAACAAAGCTTTTGCGGCTCTTGGACGTACGATACAACAGCAACCAGGATCATCTGCAGGCAATCTTTCTACAAAAACAACTGAAAGTTCTGGTGACGGATTTTTTGCTGGACTAGAAAACTTTTTTGATACTCTTTTTCTCAACTTTGTACCTTTTGTAGTGGGAATCATAGGAATAGTTTTTGTAGTTTTTATTATATATAAAACGATTCGTCTTTTGTTTGAACTGTATTATTCAAAAAATCTCAGATACCTCAAAATCACTCTTCCAAAAGCTGATTCGAAACTCGATAAAGAAAAAGAAACGAAAAAAGACTTTAAGGAAAAGATAGGAACGATGTCGATGTTTTATAAAGCTGTACACAAGCTTTCTGAAGCTGGACTTCGAGATACGATGCTCAATATGTTTTTTGGACATAGCAAAATAGCGCTCGAACTCGTATATGAACGAGGAGAAGTAAGTTTTTATATCATTACCTATGAAAATTTCGTCAATCTTATCTCACAACATATCACCTCTATTTATAATGATGCTGAAATACTCCTGGTTGATAAAAAAGATTATATCAAACTCAAAACAGATGGATACTATATGCGTGCAGCATCTCTTTGAAAAGAACACGATGATGTATTTCCAATAAAAACGTTTAAATATCTCGAAGATGATCCTATCAATAACTTTACCAATGTATTTGGAGGTCTTGATAAAAATGATAAAGCTGTATACCAAGTAGTCATAAAACCAGTAAGTTCTAAGTGGAATAAAAAAGCCCTCAAAGCTGCGGGAATGGTTTCAAAAGGAAAATATAAAAAAAATAAAAATCTAACGGTTATAGGAGCTGTATTTAAACCTCTTTCACTTTTATGGAATCCTATTATGGCTCTGGTACAAGGTCCGGATGATATGGTAGGGGGAACAAATGCTCCTGGAGCAAGTGAAGGAGACGCGTATAAGATATTTAACCAAGCAGAAACCGAATCTCAAAAAATCATGGGAGAGTCTGCAGCTCAACCTGCTTTTGAAGCATCTATCCGTATTATCGTCGCTTCCACTACGAAAAAACAAGCTCAACAAGCTGTACATGCTATCGTTTCAGCTGCAAGTATTTTTACAGATGAGTACAATAATGCTCTGGATAATCCTCAGCTTTATGAAGATTCTCTTCCATTTATATTTACTCCTTGTCGTTATTTTGCATTTACTCATAAACTCGTAGGGTTTTTTCAAAGTCGTTCTATCTACTCAACAGACGAGGTTTCGACTCTCTTTCATATGCCTGATATCACCTATAATAAATCTCCGATTATTAATTGGCTTGAGTACAAGAAACTTCCAGTTCCTCATAATCTCAAAACTCCAAAAGAACCAACTCTTCTCGAAGAAAAAAATCCTACTACTGGGGAAACTTCTCTCGTACATAGACATCTCTGAGGTTTTCCTGTGTTCAAAGATGCGGTGCTTTTGGGATTTAATGAATATCGAAACAAAAAAACTCCTATTTATTTTAATAGAAAAGATAGAGGTCGACACCACTATATCATCTGAAAATCTGGAGGATGAAAATCAGTATTTATTTCCTATCTTGCACGTCAAGATGTGTGGAATGGCGATGGAGTTTGTGTCATAGATCCTCATGGAGATTTGGTCGAAGATGTACTTAAATATATTCCAAAAGAACGAGCAAAAGATGTCATCATCTTTGATCCTTCTGATACAGATAGACCGATGGGTCTCAATATGCTTGATATCATCACGACCGATCCTGAAGCTCGAAAACAAGAAATGGACCGAGCTGCGATGGACGCAACGGAAATATTTATCAAAATATTTGGAGATGAAATATTTGGACCTCGTATTCAACATTATTTCCGAAATGGATGTTTGACACTTATGGAAGATGAGGAAGATGGAGGAACTCTCATCGATGTTCCAAGGCTTTTTGTAGACGAAGCATTTATGAAATATAAAACTCGAAAAATCAAAAATCCGGTTGTAAAATCTTTCTGGGAACATGAGTATGCAAATACAGGAGATCGAGAAAAGCAAGAAATGATTCCATATTTTTCTGCAAAATTCGGTCCATTTATCACCAACTCTACGATTAGAAATATTATAGGACAGCCAAAATCTGCTTTTAATCTTCGTGAGATTATGGATAATCGAAAAATACTTCTCGTAAATCTTTCAAAAGGAAAAATAGGAGCTCTCAATGCTCAGCTTCTTGGGCTTATCTTTGTTTCGAAGATAAATATGGCTGCGATGAGTCGAGCTGATATCGAGGAGTCAGAGCGTAAAGATTTTTATATGTATGTCGATGAGTTTCAAAACTTCGCGACTGAAACCTTTGGAGAAATCCTTTCTGAAGCTCGAAAATATCGTCTTGCTCTCATCATGGCACACCAATTTATCGCACAAATCTGAGGGTCAGGAGCGAAAAAAGGAGATAAACCAAGTATCAAAGATGCAGTATTTGGAAATGCTGGAACGATAATGTCATTCAAAGTTGGTGCTGATGATGCAGAATATATGGAAAAAGAATATGCTCCTCTGCTCTCGCAGCAAGATATTATTTCTATCGCAAATTTTACAGCCTACTGTAAACTCAATATCGATAATGCTACGACTCGTCCTTTTGATATGAAAACACTCTGGGATAATACCTATGAAAACAAAAAAGCTGCAGATATTCTCAAAGAATATTCTCGAAAAAAATATGGTCGTAAGAAAAAATATGTAGATATAGAGATAGAAGCACGTCTTGGAATCGTCAGTGGAGCATAAATTTTTGCTTCCCCTGAAAAAGTCTGTTACAATTTTAGTAATACTTCTGTTCTAAATATTTCTCCTATGAAAAAAATACTCTACATCTTCTTATTTTCTTTCTGTATCCTGTGTTCTTCTTTCCAAGGAGTAGATGCTACCGTAGCAAATAATGTTTCTATCTGAGGAAGTGCTGGAAGCGAATCAAGTAATGTATGAGCAAATACAAAACTGACAGAGTTTAATGAAAATGATCAGTTTATAAAAGTATCGACTGGTGGAGAAAGAGGGATTTATAATACACTCATCAAAATAGCCCGTGATATAAAAAATCTCTTTTATGCGATTGCTACTATTTTCTTCCTCGTTATTTCTCTCAAACTTATCTTTGCAAGTAACACAGAAGAAGAAGTGGGGAATTTTAAAAAAGGGATTCTTTGGATTACTATTGGGATTATCGTGATGCAGATTGCCTATGCGTTTACCCAAGTAATGTTTGATAAAGGGGTTTCGGCAAGCCTTGGAGCGAGTCTTATCGAATATATCGTTTATCCGATAATAGCTCTCATACAAACTCTTGCTTCTCTTTTCTTTATCGCTATAGCATTCTTTGCTTTTTATAGACTCGTAACGGCAAATGGAAACGAAGAAGCTGTTTCAGCAGGAAAAATGACTATCGTATACGCACTTATTGGGTTTATGATTGTACGTTTTGCAAAAGCTATCGTAGAAGCTTTTTATGGACATATCAACTGTGATAGTTTTTCACTTGGTTTTGTCACTATCGATGGAGAGCAATGTGTCAATGCTATCAATATTGCTGAAGGAAGTGGAATTATTATAGATATATTGAACTGGTTTAATGGTTTTGTCGCGATTGTAGTTCTCATCATGATTATCTATGCAGGAGCACAAATCATGCTCTCAAGTGGAGATGAAGAAAAGATAAAGCATGGAAAGACATCCGTTATATATATCGCTATCGGGCTCTTGATATTAGTGGTGAACTACTTAATTCTTACTTTTTTCCTCGTTCCAGAAACGGTTATCTAAACTTAGATTTAAAAATAAAAATATGAAAAAAATACTCCTGCTTCTCATTCTCCTTTGTAGCACTTTTCTCCTTTTTTGATCTGAGCTGAGTTTTGCCTCGGTAAGTATTCCTGGAAGTGATGCCATACGACCCGTATCGCTCAATATAGGAAGTTCTGGAAATGTTATTATGGATGCGAGTAACATAGGATTTCGAGTACTCACTATCGTGAAAAGAGTTATTATGGGACTTCTTGTAATATTTACAGTATATATCGGAGCGATGATGATCATGTCTATGGGTTCTGACGAAGAACAACTTTCTTCTGCAAAGAGACAGATATGGTATGCTCTCGTTGCCCTTCTCTTTATAAATATTCCTGGGACTCTTTATGAATCTTTTTATAAAGATGGAACTACCTCCGTAGGCTCGGCTGTTTCGGGAACTGCATTTGAAAATGCTTCTACTGAATCTACTGGGAATCTCTTCTTTGATTTTTTTGTATTTAGTTATTCTCTCAATAATCAAATCGTGGTATTCCTGGAAGTGATGATATTTCTCGCTGCTGTCTTTATGATTACCCTTGCAGGGATAAAACTCATCACTTCTCGTGGACGAGAAGAAGGACTCAAAGAAGCAAAAGATAAGATACTTTATACGATTCTAGCCCTTATATTTGTCGGGATTATCGAAGCATGGAAGCGTGTTGCATTTGGAGGAAAAATATCAGATGGACTCAATGTTTTTGAAGCTCTTTCAAATCTTGCTCTCTTCTTTGCTGCTCCCGTTGCTATATTTTTCTTGACTCTTGCTGGATATTACTATATTACTTCTAATGGAGATGAAGAAAAAGTGACAAAAGCAAAAAGTATTATTATCAATACTTTGCTTGCTACGCTCATACTTCTTGCAGCCTACACTTTTTTACTTGACCTCGCTACTCTGTAAACATCTTAAAAAAATGAAAAAAGCACTTCTACTTTTCTGTTTCTGTATCATAAACTTTGTATGTATTGGGATGAGTTATGCTGTAACGATAGAAGTTACTGAACCGATTCCTGGAGCTGGATGTGGCTCAGCAAACTCCGATGGAATTGTTACTTGTAGTATTCCCAACGGTTTTGGAGGAATTACTTCAGTAATTGGGGAAGTTATAAAATACTTTACCTATATCACAGCTCTTGGAACAGTTCTTTTCATCGTCATAAACGGAGTGATGTATTCTATGGCTGGGATAAATGAAGAATTTAAAAGTTCCGCAAAAGAAAGGATTAAAAAAACACTTATCGGACTCATACTTCTCATGCTCTCCTGAGCGATTCTCAACGCAGTAGCTCCATGGGTTTATAAATAATATCTCTCAAAAATCCTGCAATTTCATTGCAGGATTTTTTTATCGTTCATATTTTTTTTGAAGCTCCTGAAGCCCTACTTCGTAAACTACAGGTCTTCCATGAGGACAGGTAGCAGAGTAGTCGAGACTCGCATCTCGCAAAAGTTCGTGCATCTCAAAAATACTCAAAGGGTCTCAAAACTTTACAGCAGAACGACAGGCTGTATAGGCCCATATCTTGTGTCGTACTTCATCCAGTCCCTGTGATCCTATCTCAGAAATATCTCCTAATATCGCTTTGAATATCTTTTCGATATTTTGTTTTTTGAGAAAGTCAGGAATACTCTGGATCAATATCGTTCCATGTGAAAGCTTTTCTATTTCAAACCCCATACTAGTTAACGTTTCTTGTGAGTATTCGAGTGTTTCGTATTCTCACGTATCCAGATGAAGCCCTATTCCTCAGAGGATTTGTTGGACTTTAGGAATATACCCTGAACTCGCAAGTTTTTCATAGATGACTCTTTCTGCCAGTGCATGTTGATCGAGCATCATCATGCCACTTTGAGTTTGCACGACAATATAAGAGTTATGGAGTTGTCCGATGATACGACCCAGTGGAGTATCATGAAGGTCAAAAGATACGGAGCTTTCTTGTTGTCTTTCTTGGTTTCATAAAAGAGCTTGAGAAAAAGCAAGTCCTATCTGTCCAGGATGAGCTTGGGTAGAAGTATAGGGAGAATAGTTTTTAAACTTTGTTCCTGAGCCAGTATAGTATTTTTTTGTATCTGAAGTTTGAGGTATTTCTTCTTTCAGAGAAGGAGAATACCTGTTATTTTCTTGACTCGTGATATCTACGAGACTCACAGATTGAAGCATATTTTCGACTGCGTGATAGACACTTCGGAAAAGACTCGATTCTTGAGCAAAACGAACTTCCATTTTTCGAGGATGTACATTGACATCGACTTGGGTCGGATCAACTTCCAAAAAAATAATATACCCAGGAAAGGTTTTAGGTGAAATATAACGATTATACGCATCCGAAATCGCTTTTGAAATAATCGGAGATTGGATGATTCTCTGGTTTACAAAAAGGATTTGTTTATTTTTTTGAGGAAAAGAAATCTTTGGATCAGTGATGATTCCTGATATACGAAATGCTCCGAAAGTATGTTCGATACTCCGTGCATTTTGAGAAAATTCTTCTCCAAATATCATAGAAACTCGGGCAAGAAATCCTTGATATTCTGGAAAATGAAGTACTTGTTTTTCGTCATGTATGAGAGAAAAAGCTCTTTCTGGATAGGAAAGTGCTGATTTTTGAATATATTCGTGTATTTTAAGATATTCGGTTCGAGCTTGTTTGAGATAGTTGAGTCGTGCTGGGGTATTGAAAAAAAGTTGTTCTACTCGAACCGTAGTTCCTACTTCATGGGCAACCTGAGAGATTTCAGGAGCTTCTCCTCCTGCAGTGAAAATACTATTTCCTGCTGTATTTCCAGCCTGTTTTGAACTCAAAGTGAAATGACTGACCGAAGAAATACTCGCAAGTGCTTCTCCTCGAAATCCAAAAGTCATCACTTCATAGAGATCTTGCAAGCTCGATATCTTTGAAGTTGAGTATTTTTCTATCGTTTTTGGAAGATCTCCAGAAGAAATTCCTTCTCCATTATCTCGTAC
>JAYTJZ010000086.1:0-8763 GCA_043730605.1 Candidatus Altimarinota bacterium | reverse complement strand
CTAATATAATCCAGATATAGAGATCATCCAAAGAAGCATATCTGAGAATACGTTGACCGAGTTCTTTATCTAAGATATCATACTTTTCGAGAAAGAGGGATAATATGGGAAGGGCTGTGACGGATACCGTGAGTCATCCTGCTACTACAAATTGCCACGTATCTACCATATTTCATTTCCAACTTGGATAGTATTGAAATAAATAGTACGAAAGAATACAGCCAAAAATAAAAGGAATAATGAAAGCAATAAGCGAGGTAATAAGAGTATCTTTTTTATTTTTTTTAAGAGCAGAGAAGTCAATCTCTAGTCCAGTAGACCATACAAAGTGAAGGACTCAAAGAATAGCTACTCCCTGGAGAGAAGAGAGAACATTTGGAGTAAAAATAGTATTATAAAAAGTAGGAAACACTCCTCAAAGGAGCGAAGGACCAATAATAATCCCTACAATAATCTGCATAATTACGAGAGGAATATAGTTATCTGTCCGAAAAAATTTCCAGAGAGCATACGGAACTACCATAATGATAAGCACTGCAGCTAAATACGCATCAATATGACTGAGCATAGAAATAATAGTCTAAATAGGAGTAAAGTATGTATGGATTTAGCTTATTTCTTTTTTCTTTCTTCCTTTTTTTACAGGAGAAGGAACAAGTTCTGGTATTTTTGAATCTTTGAGTTTTTCAAATTTTTTATGTTCAGTTTTATTTTGAAGAGTTTTACAGTAAGGGCAAGTCTCCCAATGAGCTTTAATCGTTTCTTTACATTTCCAACATCTATGAGTTCGTACAACGAGGATCCACCATCTCAATGCTCCCCAAATCATAAGACCAGCTGTAAGTAACAGCAGAAGAGTGAGTACCACATATGGATTGAGTGTAATCTTTTGTTCTATATACTGAACTTCAAATTCTTTCGCAGCATTAAAAACTATTTCTTTATCATTTTCATCGAGATAAATAAACTCTATATCGGCAGTGATACTTTTATTTTGTCGTACCTCTGAAACTCTTTCCCAAAACATCAAAAATCCTGCATTATCTTTGTTTTGTTGTGTGTAATATTCTGAAGGAGACCAATATTTTATAACTGGATTTCCAGCTTCATCATAAGTTTTATAGGGAAAACCTTTCCATTCTGACTCAAAAGTACGACTGGTCTGAGGAAGGACATTTCCTCCTTCATCATTAATGGGAATGTAATCTACTATTTTGTCTCCAATAGTGGCTCCATCCTCATTGGAAATAGTTTCTTTTCCAATAGCCTGAATCACTTTTCCATCTTCATCTTTCAAAACTATTTTTCCAGTTGGTTTGAGATGCGTATTTCCTATGTTTTTAAGAGGAATATCAATTTGAACTTTAAAATCATTTTCAAAAAGAAGAGGGTCAAAGCTTTTTATCTTTTCTCAAAAAGGGAGGGAAATACAAGAATTATCATATCTACTGGTTGTAAAATCTCCAAAAGGACAAGAGTCAATAAGCTGATATATATCTTTCCCATCGACTTCTTTTCCTATATACCACGCATCGGATACAGGAGTATTTGAAATATTTTTAAGTTCGGAAAGAACTCAAGTGTTTGATATCGTAGAACCTCCAAAATGGATAGAAGGATTTCCGACTTCTCATTCACCATCTATATCTCACCTTACGGTAAGAAGGATAAGGATTCCATAGTCTACATTGATTCCTATATTTCATCCTGTACTTACTTCACTTCCAGGATTTTTGAAAAATACAGCTCCATAGTGTCCTCCTGGAGTAGCATTACTTGGTACACTAATAGTAAAATCTATCGTTACTTCTTGGCTAGGAGCTACGGTAACACTAGGTTGTGAAAGACTAATCCAGGTCGAAAGTTGTTGATCTGGAAATACGAGTTCACTTTTTCTGACAAAAAGAGGAACTCCTGTTCCATCACGAGCAGTAAAGTCAGAAACAGCAGTAGGAAGTATAACGATGTCAGGTCAATTATTTCTTATAGTTGCAGGGAAAGTTTTTGTTTCTCATGGAGACATCTGGATTTCATAACGTATCGGAGTGAGAGTAAAGTTTATAGCTGCGAAACCCGAAGAAAAGCTTCCTCATAATAATACAAAAATGAGGAAAAATCGAAATATATACTTCATAGAAAAATTAAGAAAAATACAATTATTATCTATCCTACGAATAGTTCGTGAAAAATCAAAAAAGTCCCTCAAATATGAGAGACTTTTTTGATTTTCTTTGTGAAAATAGAGAAAACTAGAAGTTACCAGTAACGGTAAAAGTTACTTTATCTTGGTAGTTTCCAGCAGGAGTTTCAGCAGAGGTAAGTGCTGCTACTCGAAATTGTACATCATCTACGAGATTTGTTGCCTCTCCTTTGTTAGTAGTATAGATAATATGTTCTGTAGAATTATTAGCTACTTCCACAGCAGCTGTAAGGTCTGTTGCAGCAAAAGTAGGGGAAGTAGAGTCATCTGTTACATTTTTTACTGATCTCCATGTATATGATTCAGCAAGCCCATCAACGGTAAGATTATTGATTTGTACTCCAGCCTCTGTTGTATGAGAAAGTCCTCCAGATTGAGATCGTGCAGTGATTGCTACTCCAGATTTCGCGTTTGTTCCGATTTCTAGAAAAAGCCCTCCTGAAGCTGTTACTCCAGAAGTAAGATCTCCAAGATTGATCTCAGCAGCTGAAACTGCCATATTGAGAGTTGGAAGCACTCGAGCTCGAATCACGATATTTGAAACCGTTCCTGTTGCGGTTCCTGGGAATAAGTCATTCCACATAACAGCAGAGTTAAATGCACCTGTACCAGTTACCGAACCAGTACCGATTTGCGATGCAGCAGATACTGCAGAAAAGTTAGCAGTTGCTAGAGCTCCAAGAGCAAGGATAGCAAGTACTTTTTGTGTTTTTGTTTTTGTCATAACGTAGTGTTATAAAAAATAAAATAGTTTGCTCACAAAAGCTTTATTATAATACCATATATTTTATACTTCTGTCAAAAAAAACACTCGATTTTTCGAGTGTTTTGAGAAGAAAAAACAGCCTTATAAAAAATAATACTAATATGTCAAATTTATTCAGAAACTCATATTTCAAAGATAGTCTCCAGCTGCTTGATCGAGTTCGGTTAATGCTCCAATTTTTATACTATAGGTATAAGTATTTTTATCTCCATTCGTATTGAGAGAGACCCCTTGTGTTGCAATATTTTGATTGACTCCAATAGATGAAATATTTGAAGTATAAGGACTTTGGTCATATCCATATCCAGTAACTCCATTCCAACTAGAAATATTTTCACTACTATAGATGAAAGAAGAGGTGCGATTCATTATTACGTTAAATCAAGCCCCAACAGTTTTTACAGTTATAGTTACCGTAGGAGAAAAACTATTTCAAAAACTATTCACTGAACCGATATCAATACTTCCAGTAGAAATAGTAAACTCAGGTTGATCAATATAAAAAGTTGCTCCAGTAGAACTCACATTTCCTGCATTATCAGCTATAAAAAATTCATATTTATATTTTCAAAATAAAAGGGAAGTTGTAGTATAGTTTGCTCCAGTTCCTGTCATAGAACCTGTATTTATTTTTGTTGCTGCTATATTTGATCCCCAAGAGGAAATTCCATCCCATTTATAAAGTTCTATACTTGCAGAAGCTGTATTGATAGCACTTCCTGTATCACTATAGTTTATATTGATAGGATGTACTCATCCAGGAAGGAGTACTCCACTTGCAAAACTGATACTCGATATGGTAGGAGGCAAGATATCTCCAGCTCGATTTGGGAAAGTGATATAGTCTACAAAAGCATTATCTGTTCCTGCATTGGTAGCACCGTCTTTTATGTAACACCATTTATAGATATGAGTTCCAGCTCATATATCTCCTGAAACGTATTGTGCCCAAGGAACCGTTCCAGACCATCCAGCTCCTTGTTGGACATTATCTATATAAAAATGCAGAAAATCAGTAGTGTCAGATGAGACATTTCTATAAAAATCAACTCACCCTGTAGAAGTGAAAGTATGACTGATTTCAAAACATGATTGAGAGTTTGCGGCTCATGCATTATTACTTTCTATAGAACGAAGTCATTCATAAGGAGTTGAGGTGGTTCGGGTCCAAGATCCTGAAGTAACGGTATATTTTCCAGGAGTTTCAAAATCAAGGATAGAAGTAAGCACTTCCCCAACATCAGAAATATTTATAGTAAAAGCTTTTTGATATTGTCCTCCATTTCCATCATCTGTTTGGATACGTATATTATAGGTATTTTGTATCTCATAGTCAGGTATTTCGAGTATTTTAAGTTGATTTCCTACGATGCTAAAACTTCCATTGTGTGTGCTTCCAGCTCCAGCTACAAAAGAATAAGAGTGTACATCAAGCATATCAGCATCAGTAGTAGAAAGAGTTCCTACCGTTGTTCCTGTTCCTACATTTTCATTGATACTACTACTTGAGAGAGAAATATTGGTAGGGATATTATTTACTGAAGCTTGAGATGCAATAGTAAACTCTTGAGCATTTACGAGATTTACTCCAGAAATTCTCCAAATACTTCCACTCACATTGCTCATAATACTTGGAATCTCATCAGATAAGCTATTGTTATTATTACTATCATATAAAAAATAATAGGTGAGTCATAGAGACGGAGCAGGGATATCGAAATCACTATCTGCAACATCAAAATCAAGCTGAACCGTACCTATATCTCCTGTTTCTTGTGTTCTCCACTCTCGAGAGAGTTTATGATATCCAGTAGGGGATCAACTTGCTGTCCATGTATTTGAATTCATATCATCAGACATACTCAAAAATTCCTTATTTCCCATATCTACAAAACTTGGTGCAATATTTGTTCCTTCTGCGAGTGCTTCAAGAGTTATTACAGCATCATCATTTACAGATTTTGATTTGATTTGAGAAAGGGCTTGTTCGTCATCACGTCCGATACCAAAAATACTATTTATATACGTTCCTGCAGTACTGGTAGACCACATAAGGGTACTTCCATCAGAAGCAATATAGTTTTGAGTTCCTGATTTCAAAACCATTCCATATTTGAGAGAAAGATAGGATTCTATTTTAATCCTCTCAGCATCTGAAATTCGACTATTAAAGTTTATCACTTCAGCTATTTTTCCATTATACCAAAAAGGGTTAGCTCCATCTAAACTTCTCCCAATACTATAGTCTGCACCCGATATTGTTTGGTACGTATTTCGAGTGGTATTATCTATCTTTATTCCTTTTTCATAGATATCGGTCCCAGTCGCTCCAGCATTTTCATTTGCCATCAGAAGCATCGGTTTTCCTGCACTATAGCTTGCAACTCCTGTTTGAGCTGATCTCCAATTGGCAGATGAACCGATAGCATGGGTGATGACTTCATCGGCAATAGTAAGAGTAAAGGCTCAGAGAGTCATCCCAGCAAATGCAAGACCACAGGTTCATGAACTTAAAACCCCAGAAGTACAGTCAATCCCAAAAGGAACATTTCCTGTAAGAGTTCCACTTACAGTATTATCAGGAACAATTACCATAAAATATGTATCACTATTAGCTCCATTATTGAGATTTTGCATATATTGAGTTGATCCATCGAAGTCAACTATCGGATTAAAGTTGAGCTGATTTCCAGTACTATTTCTATACAGGGGAGCTGTGACTGCTGTTGCATTGAGGACTGCTGCAGATTGGTCATTCCACGTTGCAAGAGTCGCTCCATCTGTAGTGGTACTGGTTCCTTTATCGGCTCGAAGCCAGAGAGAAAGTCCTGTTCCTACTCCTCCAGGAGTGACTGCTGATGTTATGACACTCAGCGTATCAAGCTCTACTTTTTGATTTCCATTGGAAGTAAAAAATGCTTTATAGGAAAATATACCAGTTCATGCAAGAACATTGAAAGAAGTGAGATTACTATTAATCGTACTAGCAGAACTACTGTTTGCAACTCATAATACGGTACTAGCCCAAGCACTTCCCGTATAATAATACCAAGTCGTTCCTCCATCATTTGATATCTGGTAAGTGATACTTCCTTGATTTCCAGTTCCAAGTGTTTCTGTAAAACTGGTAATATCTTCAGCTCCATAGTTGAGAGTTGTTACAGGACTCACAAAAGGACTTGTGATATCATAGTTCCATTTTAATATTTCAAGAGCATTACTATTTGCAACGGCAGTATAGATGAGATTTCCTACTTTGAAAAGTCCGTTTGCTCCATCCAAAAGAGGATTTGCAACATTATGAAGTATTTTTGTGATATAGACAGGAACAGCAGGATTTGAGATATTTGCGACATTCACCGCATCGAGTCCAAAGGAAGATATAAAAAGATGGTTTCCGTCTATAAGGAGATCTCGAGGATTGGTGAGAGAATATGATCAACCAGATATACTGGTAGTTATAACTGGAGTCGCTGGAGTAGAAATATTTACTACTGCAACAGAGGCATTGAGATCAGCAGAGACATATGCGTAGTTTCAAGAGATTTCCACATTAAACGCTCCATTAAGTGTTGTGGCATTGTTTACATTTCCTACTATTGTTGGAGTTGCAGGAGTTGCTATATTGAGTATAGTAAGTCTATCTCCATCGTAGGCTGCGACATAGGCATTTGTTCCTACTATTTTTATATCACGTGCTCCATTCAGATTTGCAGTGTCTCTTATTCTTCCTGCAGAAACAGGAGCAACAGGATTTGTTACATTGATAACTTCCACTGCATCTCGTAGATCAGCTGTAACGAATACAAAGTTTCCTGATTTTGCAAGTCATCGTGCTCCATTAAGATTTGTTGCATTTACGAGTTGTCCTGCTGCAGTAGGAAGAGCAGGATTCGTTACATTTATGATTTGCAGGGCATCAGATACTTGAGACGCAACATAGAGGAAGTTTCCATCTTTTACGATTCCTGCTGCTCCGTCAAGTCTGAGAGTTCCTCCATTATTGAGGATTTCACTTACAAACGTAGGAAGAGCAGGATTAGATATATTGAGAATCGAAACACTATCTCGAGTATTATTTGTCATATAGGCATATATACCATCTACGACGACATCATATGCTCCAGCATAGGTCGTTGCATTCGAGATTACTCACGTATGACTGAGGGTGTTTTGCTCGAGTTGCATCACAGAACCAGAGATACTGAGAGCTGTAGTATTAGAACGAGTATAGTCAGTAAGCAGTGAAAAATCCCAAGTAGAACTTGCAGCTTCTACTTCAGGAGTTGTATTTTCTCCAAAAAATATTCATATATTTCCAGTAAAAAATATATGAGTTGCCAGTAAAATGTATATGAGAGTTTTTTTCAAATGAGTATTCTAATAATATATCTCTTATTAAAATATCATATGCCCTCAAAAAAGAGAAACATCATCTTGAGGAAAGAGGATGTTTTTCCTTTACAAATTAATATATATTTGATTCCCTATTAATATTATGCGAAATATTATACTAATAATTCATATTAATTCAAAAACTAAGCTCGCCAAGATAGTCACCAGCTGCTTGACTCAGATCGGTTCGAGCTCCTATCTTGATACTATAAGTGTAGGTATTTTGAAGTCCATTTGTATTGAGAAGAGCTCCTTGAGTTGCTATATTTTGATTGACTCAGATCGTAGATATATTACTACTATATGGGCTTAAATCATATCCATATCAGATAGTTCCATTCCAACTTGGTATTATTTCAGGAGTATAGGTAAATGGGACAGTTCTATTCGCCAAAACACTAAAACTAGCTCCCAGTGTTTTTACGGTGATAGTTACAGTTGGAGAAAAACTATTTCACAGATTATTCACTGATCCGATATCAATACTTCCAGTAGAAATAGTAAACTCTGGTTGATCGATATAAAATATAGCACCAGTAACACTACTTTGATTTGCATTATTATCAGAAATCTGGAATGCGTAGAGATATTTTCAAAAACTGAGATTTTTTGTCTGATAGATGACTCCAGTTGCACTGAGAGATCCAGTAGCAAATCAAGTACTTGCAATATTAGCTCCCCAAGTGCTTCCATTCCATTTATAGAGTTCTCTCACGATAGAGTTCGTATTGATACCACTTACTGCATCACTATAGCTGAGAGATATGTTATGGTTTCATCCTGGAAGGAGGACTCCACTTGCAAAACTGTTTATGGTCACAGTTGGTGGGGTAGTATCGACAGGTGCTGGAGCTACAGCAACCTGCATAGAAACACTTGCAGCATTATTAGTCGTATTACTATCTGAAGCATTACTCAGATTGGTGACAAAACTAATAGTTTGATTTTGTACAACTACAGTAGGAATAACTGGAATAAAAAAAGTATCGACTGCAAGGGAGGCAAGAGTCATAGTCTTCGTACAGGTCACCGTACTTCCTATTTGTACTCCACACGACCAAGCATTACTCATAAAAGGATTTATAGGTCCATTTACTCCACTTGGGATCGTGAGAACCATAGTATGAGCTCCCGTGGAACTAGCATTTCCTGCATTGGTTACATTAAGAGGGATCTGAGAAGAAACTCCAACCTGGAGTCACGGACTTGGTTGTGCGATACCAGGAATCACATCAGGAACACTCGTATTTACGTAGGGAAGTATTCTCCACTCTGTGGTAGAGGTATAGCTTCAAGGAGTCGTTCATAGATTCCAATTTATTCCATATCCATTATCTCATACTCATCCTATTACGTTCGTATAGTTTGCTCCTCAATCGGTTTGGCTTTGGACGGTTCCGTA
>JAYTJZ010000085.1:0-9013 GCA_043730605.1 Candidatus Altimarinota bacterium | reverse complement strand
GAAGATTTTCTCACTGATATTAACTCTTGAAATTATATTCCTACAGAAATAGAATCAGAAGAACTTTCTAAACTGAGTGAAGAAAGAGAACGATTTCTCCAGTTTTTCAATCATCCCGAAGGAGCTATTATGCTCACATAATTTCATTTTTTAATTTTTATACTATGAAACAATTTTTTTCTCCACTTGCTCTTGTAGTTTCTCTTACAGGATCTGTAGCAGAAGCAAATACGATTCCAGGATCTGTAGTTACTTGTTACAAGTCAGCTGTTTCCGATCTTTTTGAACAAGCACTTACGGAGGGGCTTGTAAGAAAATATGTAAATCCTGAAGCAGTAGTTGAATATCTGAATATACCAGAAGATAAAATAGATTCAAACATAGAAGCAAAAATTATTCGTTCTGTGATTGCATTTGCCCAATTTGTAAAAAAAGAAATAGAAAAACGAGAAGATACGACAGAAGAAAGTGACTTAATCTTCACTTTTTATAAAGTATATGAGACAAAGATAGTTATCAAAGGAACGATAGATGATGTATTTTTCAAAATTTCTCTTGAGCCGAATGGGGAATGTAAAGTTTTAGACTTTGTTCTTGAGTGAATGAGAGGAATGCTTGATAACGTTCCACGAGAATAATAACCACTAAAAAATCCAGCTTTATGCTGGATTTTTTAGTAGGATTCAATTACACAACTTTTACGTTAAGTGCTTGTTGTTTTCCGTTATTTCCTTCACCGATTTCGAAAGTTACTGTTTGAGTCTCTTTGAGAGAATCAAAATCTGTACCTACGAGATTTTTAGCGTGGAAAAATACATCACCTGTATTTCCTTCTGAAGTAATAAAACCGAAACCATTCTTGAGAACCTTTATTGTACCTTCCATCTTGAGACTTGAGTAAAAAATTAAATATATTGGTTAAAATTTTACTCTTAACTAACTTTTGTATTATAAGAGGGAAATACAACTGTGCAAAAGATTTTTTAAAAAAGATTTTTCTTCGCGAGAAGAAGCTTTCAAAAAACAGGTTTTAAAAACGAAAAATATAGGTATACTTTCGAAAGTAAGAAAATAAACCTTCATCTATAAATCGTATGTTTTCCTCAGGAATACTCGGAATGAATGCAAGAAATCTCAGTTTTATCAAAAAATACAATGATACAACTGCGATATTGCTTGCAGATAATAAATTCAAAACGAAGAAATATTTTTCGAAAATGGGAGTTCCTTTTGCGAAAACTTTTGTAGTGATTTCACACCTTGAGGCTCTCAAACGGTTTTCTTTTGCGACGATACTTGTCGATACTTTTGTGATAAAACCCAATAAAGGGTCAAAAGGAAAGGGGATACTCATTCTCGAACGAAGAGAAGAAGGATTTTTTTATGGAGAAGAACTCTGGGGAGAAGAAAGACTTTTTCGACATATGCGTGATATCCTCGATGGAGCCTATTCTATCACAGGATTTCAGGACAGTATCATCATAGAAGAACGACTTCTTCCACATCATGACTTCCAAGATTTTTGTACCTATGGTTTAGCTGATATCCGTGTCATTGTATTTAACTATGTTCCCGTTGCTGCAATGGTACGTATCCCGACACTCCTCTCTGGAGGTAAGGCAAATCTTGATGGAGGAGGTATCGGGATGGGAATAGATATAGGGTCTGGAAAAATCACGAGTATGCAGTATAAAAGTAAGATATATACTCGAGAATTTCCTGAAATATTTTCAGACTTTTTCCTCAAGAAAATCCCCTATTGGGAAAATATCATCCAGCTTTCTTCACAAATACAAGGATATGTCGATCTCGGATATCTCGCTCTCGACTGGGTGGTGAGTCCTGATGGACCAAAACTTCTTGAGATAAATGCCAGAGCAGGACTCGAAATACAAAATGTCACAGGAATCCCACTACGAGCTCGGATGCAGCGAATACAAAATATGAAGATTTGAGATTCTACTAAAGGTATTTCTATCGCAAAATCTCTCTTTAGTACCGAAAACCATGCTATTATCGATACTTCAAACTCCCTCTATCTTTCACAACTTGGAACTCTCAAAGGAAAAAAAGATGGAAAACCATTTTCTTTTCCTGTTACAGTAAAAATAGATACTCATATATCGTACTCTCGTGCTTCACGGGATATCATGGATTTTTTTCATACAAAAAATACTATTCTTTCTTTAGTTGCCTCAAGCATTACTTTTTCAAAACTCGATCTCACAGAAATAGAAGATATCCATAGGAGTGGGGAAATAGTTCTCGGAACGAAAGATATCCAAAACTATGTCATCAAACCGATTCATAGATATCAAGCTTTGGAGCAATATTTTAGTCCTGAGCTGTTGAGTCCAAGTCTGAAACAGTTGGATATGAGTATCAACGAAGTTGGAAAATATCTCAATATATCCTATCATCTCGATCCGATAAACCTGAGCGAACAAAAAGAGATATTTCTCGAGCAAGGGGGAAAATATAATCCACTTTTTGTATATAAATTTCCCGATACAGCACGACTTGAGTGGATCGAACAAAAACTCACTTTCCTCCAAAAAGAAATAAAAGATATCTTCCTTGATAGCCGACTTTTCCAGCTCTATGATGAAAAGATAACAGAACTCTTTTGTAAACTTTCTCTTCTGAAAGGCTACGTCGAACAAGACTTTTCTAAAATATATAAATACCAAAAACGACTCTATGGAGGATCAAAAACAAAACTCCTCGAAATTGCAGAAAGAAAAATGAAACAGCAGCACGAACTTCCACAAAAGTCTCAAGTTCTCGGAAGAAGAGTTTCACAAGAAGAAATCATACGAAAAATACAAGAAAAAATACTGATGTATGGACTTCCTGAAACGCAAATACTGGTTCGAGAAGATATGACCGCACGTATCTCTGTTACCACAGGACAGTTTGCACGTATAAATCTCAAAAAATGACTGGTGATGTATGAAAAAGAGCTCGATGCCGTCATCGCTCATGAGATAGGAGTTCACTTGCGTCGCTTCGTCAATGGGATGAAAAGTGGGCTACGTATCTTGAAACATGGAACAGGCTTTTATCTCGAAGACGAAGAAGGACTTGCGATCTATAACTCTTTGCGTTATCTCCCAGAAAATTATGAAAAAAACGATATGTATATCAAATATTATCTCGTCGAACAAGCCTATAAACATAGTTTTGAGTCCCTTGCAAAACTCATAGCAGAGCTCTATCCAGAAAAAGACTTGAGTCATGTATTTCTTGATACCTTGCGTCTCAAAAAAGGGATACAGGATAGCAGTCTTTTTGCAGAAAAAGGGCTCTCTTATGACAAAGATAGGATATATCTCAGTGGATATATCAAGATAAAAAACTGGGTAGAAGCTGGAGGATATATAGAAAACCTGATGGTAGGAAAAATAAAAATCCAAGACATCGAAAAATTTACTGACTAAAACTGTCTCTATGAAAAACATTTCTCTTTTTCTCTTTTTCCTGCTGGGACTCTGCTGCTATGGCTCACTTTTTGCAGCTCAAACAGAGCTTCTTCCTGAAGAAGAGATACTTCCTGTATGTAGTGATACGCTTTATACTCTGGAGGGAAACTCTGATATCGTCACGAGTTTTAGTGAAGAGTACAGTATCAAAACCCGTTCAGGAAGCCTGACTCGGATACAAAGCACTATGAGCTTGAGTCGTGAAAATGAAATAGTAGAAAGCAAGCAGGGAACAAAGTATGTACGTATTTTCAATAAAGCAGGAAGCCTGCAACTTACAGCTGAGGTAAAAGACGGAGCATGTAGCTATACTCTCAAAAAAGATATCAGAGTCTCGGATGCAGCTTACCTCTATATCGGATCTCAAGTAAAAAATATCGAAGAAAATTTTTGAGATTTTTTCCAAAAAAATAATATCCTCTTTCTCTCACTTCCTCAAAAAGATGAAGTTCTCGATATTTCTACGACACAAGGAGCGAATGACCTCGTCCAACATCATCGAGAAATACTGGGGAAAACACAAATTATTTTCATCGATGAATCTGTTTCTATTAACATCCTTGATACTTTTGTGAAATCTCTCAAAATCTATAAAGATCTGAGTTTTGAAGGGAAAGAAATATTTATAGTCACGTCTCGAAATAACTCTTTTCTCTCGAAGGTACTTGCTCCATACATCAAACAACTCGGAATAAAAAAAATAGGATTTATCAAAAAAGATGCTTTTCTCGATAGTCTCAATAGTATTATTTCTCAGACACCAGGAAATATCTCCTATACTTCTTTTGAAAAAGAACAAGGATTTTTATCACTCAATGTTTTTATCAGGTACCTCACGTACTCTGGACTTGAACTCTCTTTTATAGGACTTTTTCTTGCTATCGCACTTGCGATATTGGGAGTAAATTTTTCAAAACAAGTATTAGGATTTAACGCATTTGGAGTCTATTATCCGATACTGCTTGCTTTGTGTCTCTTGCTTTTGAGTTTTTCTTTTGTACTCGTGTTTTTTATACTTGGATTTTTTTCTATTTATCTTGTATCGCTTCTTACGAAAAAAACCTATCTCTTATACTTTTCGAAACGAGCCGTTCTCATCACTTTGTTTCTTATTATTACTTTGCTTTTTTTAGGAATAGATAATTATTTTTCTTTGGGAATTATAGATATTTCTACTTTTTCCAATAAATTTATTCTCTTCCCTTTTCTCTTTCTTCTACTCATTGCTGACAAAGTATTGCATGAAGAGGTGCAAGTATTTTCAAAAAAATGAGTGATATATCTTTTTGAACTTATAGGGATTACTCTCATATCATATATCATCATGAGTAGTACGATGATTCAATATTTTCTTCTTACTTATCCTGATTTGTTATTTGTATTTTTCGGACTCAATATCTTGATTTCAAAATATACAGGACTCCAACTGGTAGAATATGTTCGATTTTCACCACTTCTGAAAAAACTTTCAGAAGAAGAATAGTATGTTTAATTTTTTGCAAAATCATAAAAAGTTCTCATAATCTGTAACACGATTTTATTTTCAATATTCTAAATTTTAACATGGCAAAAACATATATCGACGGAACGAGTTGTAAAGCAGTAACAGGACAGTTTGGAGAATTTTTTAATATTTCGGTAAATATCGAAAAACTTTCGGGGTATGCAAATGAAAAAGGCTACGTCAATATGACGATGAGTAAACGAAAAGATGTAGGACAATATGGTGATACGCATTATTTTACCCTCAATGAATGGTCCCCTGAAGGACGAGGAGAGTCTCAATTTGCAACGACTCCAGATCAAGCTCCACGAAAACAACAGGATGCTCCAGCTCCACAGTATCAAGAAGATATCTCTATCGAAGATCTTCCATTCTAAGAAAAATATTTTAAAAAATATTCAAAACTTTTGTTTTGAGTATTTTTTTGCATGAGGCAGAGAGTTTATTTTTTCTTGAGGAGGATATATCCACTAATATTTTCCCAGCTATATGCTACATCTTCTCCCGTATAGTCGGGATTTTTGAGGTTTACATTTTCAAGGATGAGTTTTCCTTCATAGGATATTCCTGAAAGAGCAAAAGTCATTTCTTCTTGGGGAATCTGAGCATTATATATCTGTGTATATTTTTGTTGAAGTATCATAAAAAAATCTTTGAGAGAAAAAGTATCAATAATAGTTTCCCCGAGCATTAAGCTCAATGTTTGAGATTCAGCACTATATACTATTTCATTTTTTTGAGAAACTCATTTTGTACTTTGTATTTGTAGGAGCATATCGTATCCTCAAACTTCAAGAGGAAATATATTTTCATTGTAGTCTTTAGTATAGGTCATATATGCAGATTCATTCGATCCATTTGGATAATATTGTTGTACTTTGAGTTTTTGCGTCAGAGCAGATACTATTTCCCAAGAATTTGGTTCGTTGTATTCCTCTGCTTGCAATGTTTCTTCAGAGAGAGAATTTTTTATATTGAGTACTTTATTTTTTTCAAAATCTTCTTTATGCTTTTGAAGGATCTCGGCATATTGGATAGGAAAGAGTTCTTTGAGAGAGTCACAATGATTCCATTCACATACATAGGATATTCCTTCATAGATTTCTCCTGAAAGTTTTGCTTCGATATCGGAAGCATTCTCTGGAATAATAATCTCATTATTTTTCAAGATTCCAGCAACAGTGAGGTTTTTTTCGAGACGTGCCAGTTGTCGACTTTCTGGAAGCTGGTATACAGACCAAGGACCTACAGATATGAGAAGGGTGAAAAGAGTGATAACTGCAGGAATAAAAGCAAGAAGTTTTTTCGCAGAAAAAACATAGTACAGGGAAATACACAAAAGCCATATCCCAAATACGAGTACAAAGTATCGATTCGTCGTGATATCATACTGAGCGATTCTCAAGTATATCGCATAAAATAACATCGCTATTTGTGGAAGTACTGCAAAAGGAAAGTATTTTCTAAAAATACGTATCGCATAAAAATCTTTTTCAAAAATATAAGAAAATATATATATGATATATCCAAAACTTGAAAATCCTATCACGAGCCAACTCACTTCTCCTTTTGGCCAATCAGAAAAGTTGAGAAGTACCTTGAGTGTATATGCGTAGAGTATAGCAAAATACAAAAATATAAAAGGAATGGCAACAAACTTTACGAGAAAAGCGAAGAAGCTTTGTATCTCAAAAGCTTCACTTTCTTTTTTAAAAGGAAGTTGCGTCAGTGCAAACACAGGAGAAAAAAGCCCGAGAGATATGATAGCCCAGTCTCCATAGAGTTTATCAATATTAGGGTATTCTGGATATCAAATATCAAACAGCAAAGTAACAGTTCCTATTGCGATAGCACCGAGTCAAAATAACACTCCTCAAAGTATCATAGCAAGTAAGAAGACGATACTCACACGATAAAAATATTGGTAATACTTTTTTTGAGAAATATCTTGTTTTTGAAGTTCTGTGAGATAGGGGGCAAAAAAGAGAAAAGCAATGATTCCAAACAAAGTAATAGGAAAATAGATGAAGTTTTGAAAACTTTGAGTATCAAAGCGAAAAGTGAAAAAGAAAAATACTCAAAAAATGAGTCAAAGAGAAGAAATAATATTTTTTTTGAGAAAGTCTAGATTTTTTTCTTCTATCATGAGAGCGAGTCCTGCACTCAAGAAAAATACTATGATACAAGTAAAAATCCCTCTTCCGATAAGGTCTTGGGTTTCTTGTGTAAGATTTCCATGTAAAAGTACGAAAAGCAAAATCGTGAAAACGAGAGTCACAAAAAAAGGGAGAGGAAATCTTTCTTGTACGAGTAGTAACTCATGTTTTATATTTTCGAGACGAAAGAAAGAAAATATCTTTTTCATACAGAGATATAAAAAAATAAAAGGAACTCCTTTTAGTATAGCTTTTCTCTCTGTTTGTCTAGAGTTTTTCTATAACAATACTTCTATATTGCATTTTTTCCCATTTTCTCATCCATTCTTGGGTTTTATACTGATGATATCCTGTATCGGTATCCCAGACACGTATATGACTTGGTTTTTTGATATCTCATTTCCATCCAAGCAGGATAAAAGCATGTTCTCCAGCTAATCCTATATGAGTTTGTAATGTACCTAAACTATCTGTGTATTGCCATGTGAGAGTGCGAACTTCATCTACATTATAACAAGTATTTCTTGCTCCTATTGGGCCATCATCATACTCTTCTTTCGTACACCAATCTCCCCAGAGTTGCACCATATCTCAGAGCGAAAGTTTTTGAAGCAGATAGCTGAGATGTTGTTCTTTTGTAAAATCTTTACTATGAAGTTCTTCGGTGAGTATTTGTGTCGTGAGTCAAAAACTTTGATAGAGTAGAGCCATAGGTTTTTCATAAACCCCGTATCCCGTCATCTGATTTTGTTTTGCGATGATACTTCCAGTATTTTCTATATGCCCAACAAATCCTTCTTGTGGATTTCCCCAAAGAGTTTGACTTCCTCTTTTTTCAGGGAGTTTGTTATAAAAATTGCTTTTGGGAAGCAAGGAAATCACTTCTGTTTCGAGAACTTTTTTCCCGATCAAAGTTGCGAGGATATCGGCACTTGCAGAAGACTCACAAGAAAGAGCTTTTTCTTGAAGATGTAGCTGAAACATATCTGAAAAAATACTAAAATCACTCAGTGATTTCTCAGGAATTTTGATAATGAGAGGAATACTATTTATTCTATCTTCAAGATGAAAAGACAGAGTTCAAGTAGCACTATATATACCAGGAGCAAGCCATACTTGATAGTTATTTTTATGAGTGAGAAGTGAAATATTTTCGTTTGATTCGAGGAGTATCTCAAGTCCTGCTTCTCTTTGGAGTTTTTGAAGAGCAAGAGCTATCTTTCCAGAAAATAAAACCTGATGATTTTGAGTTACTTGTATTTCTTTGATCGTGCTTGCAAAAACAAAAGGAATACTTCATATCAGAAAATATCAAAAACACAGGAAACATAAAATATATTTTAAACGAAGGGAAAAAGAATTCATTTATATAAAAAAAGAAAAATATAGGCATATACTATACGAAATATAAAGAAAAAACATACAAAAAAATAATCCAGCTCTCTCGAGCTGGATTATTTTTTTGAAAGAAAGGATTAATCTCTTGGTTTTTCTTCAGCGAAGTCAACTTTGATAGTTCGTCCATCAAGCTCAGCTCCGTCCATAGCGTTTTTAGCTGCAACTGCTTCCTCAACAGTAGCAAACTCAACGAATCCAAAACCTTTAGATCTTCCAGTTTCTCGGTCAGTTATTACTTTTGTGTAAACAACTTCACCGTGAGCTCCAAAAGCTTCTTTAAGATCTTGCCATGAAAGTCCCCATGAAAGGCTTCCAACAAATAGTTTCTTTGTTTCCATAATGTATGGTAAAAGATGTAAAATATTGAGACGATACACTCACAGGGATACACTTTTACCATTTTGAAACCAAAAGGAGGAAAGTTACTCACAAGAGTAGATACAAAAATCTCATGCATATTATGAGACTATATT
>JAYTJZ010000084.1:0-9083 GCA_043730605.1 Candidatus Altimarinota bacterium | reverse complement strand
CGAGTTTTTGTCCTGTTTCAAAGATAAGTGCATCTGCTTCTTGTTTATTTCCTACGACAAAAATATTTTCTAGATTATTATCTCGAACTCCTATCGCTTCTTGATGTTCTTTTTTCCCGATATAGATGATTTTGTATCCTTCTGAAATAAATTTCTTTGCTTCGTTATGAACTTTTATCACGAGTGGACAGCTTGCATCCAAAGTACGAAGACCTTTTGCCTTTGCTTCTCTCACAAAACTTGGAGCAACTCCATGAGCCGAAAATACCATAATACTTCCTACAGGAATAGTTTCTAAGTCATCAGAAAAAATAACTCCTTTCTTTTCAAAATAGTTTACAATAAATCTATTATGAACAATTTCATGATTCACATAAATAGGACCTCCATATGCTTTAAGAATGTCATCGAGCATACCAATAGCACGGTCAACTCCAGCACAATATCCACGGGGAGATGCAAGAAATATTTTAGGCATTTGTAATATTTAAACGTGTAATAGCTGCGTTTTGTATATCAGTTATGAGTCTTTTAAATTCTGGATTTTGTGAATTTTCTAAAATCTTAGCACATAAATCTCTCACTTTTTTCACTTCGGTATGTGATGATTTTGTAAGAAGTGAAAAATACATCTGAATAAAGTGTATATCGAAAAGCTCAAAAAGTGTAATCGTACGAAGCATTCACATCAATTGTTCTCCTTCTCTTGTTTTAAATCATGCAAGTTCTATAACACTCATATTATAATCCTAGTTTAGTTTCTAACTCAGCAAATACAGCATCTACACTCTGATCTGCATTTATTTCTATAACTCGTCCTTCTTGTTTTTGTATTTCTACGAGAGGGAGGGTATGAGTCGTGTATTCTTCTATTCTTTTCAAAATCCCTGTTTCATCATCATCTTTTCTTCGTATAAGTTCATCTCCTGTTTCTGGATCAAAGAGAGTTCCTGCAGGAAAAGTTGCGTCCGTTTTTGAGTTATACATTCGTCCAAGAAGTCTTATTTTTGCTTTTTCTTCAGAAAGATCAAAAAATACAACTTTATAATCTGAAAGGTAACTATCAAAAACTTCTTTATTCCAAGGAAGTCTTATAAATGCATCAAAGATAACTTTATCATGACTTTGAAGTCTTTCAATAGCAGTCTGCATTACCTCAGCTCCAATATCATCTCCCACGAGATATCCTGAATCTATAATAGATTTTATTTTTTTCCCAAGTTCTGAACCACTTGAAACTACCTTTCGGAATTCATCTCCCATTCACACAATTTCAAAACCATATTTTTCTTTGAGAAGTTTTGCTTGTGTTCCTTTTCCACATCCTTGTATTCCTGTAAATACCAATTTCATAATGTTTAATATAAAAAAAATAATTCCCTCAAAGTATAGGGAATTATTTCAAAAAACAAGTAAAATGTAAGAGTAATAAGCCGGATTTTGTACTTCGGCATCAATCTATCTCGATTCAGCATCACTACTGAACTCTAGCTGAGTATTCAGTTTCTACGCAATAGAAAACACTCACGTATCACTAAACCATTCCCATTGCATCACCCTTGGGTTTACCAAGTCTTTTCCGTCACCAGAAAAGTTTCATCTGTAGCAATTTCTCACACCAAATGACGTTTCACCTTTTTCCAAACAAGTTGGAGAGTATCGTCTCTGTGGCACTTTCCATATCTGAAGTTTATGTATTATCTTCAAACTGAAGCCGTTAGCTTCAGGGCTGTTTTCATGATGTCCGGACTTTCCTCATCATACTTTCGTACAACGTAGATGCCTGCTCTTACACTAAGATAAGTATACTGATATTTGAAAAAATGAAAGTTTATTATTGTTTCATCACTTTTATGTTCCATTTTCATTCCGGAAGGTTTTCACCTACAATCCATCTGTTCAAAATTTTTACATCTTTATAATTATATCATTTTTCTTGAGACCATAAGGCAAAATCAGAGAGAGATGAAACTGATAGTATCTCTGTTTGAGGAATAGACTGAACTCCTCAGATAAGAGTATTTATCATATCTTTTCTTTCAAAATACGAAAGCATTACGTATTTGATAGCAAGAATCCGAAAGACATACCTGGATGTTTCTTCATTAAGATACAAATCATAATACGTATCAACTCCTTGACTCTTCATATCTCGAAGCAAACCATTTTCTCAGCGATTATAGGCTGCAGCAACGAGAGACCAATTTCAAAAAATATCATATAAATCACCTAAATACTCAATCGCAGCATCTGTTGCTTTTTCAAAATGATAACGTTCATCTACATACTCATCAACTCGAAGTCAGTATCGTTTTGCCGTTTCTGGCATAAATTGCCAGATTCATCCAGCTCCTGCAGAAGAAATAACATCATCTCGAAGTGCACTTCTGCTATAGGAAGATATTTAAAATCGTCTGGAATACCTGCTTTTTTTAATTTTTCTTCAATATATGGAATATAGAGAGGATATCGCTTTACATAAAGATAGAATTGGTAAAGATTATTTGAACTGAGTAAAAATTCTTTATCAAATCGTTCTTTATTATAAAAATCAGCTCCTCAAAAAGGAATTTCTTCTCCAGAAAACTCTATTTCCTGACTTGGATACGGGAAGACAAGAGTATTATCTGCTTTTTGAAATTTTGAAAGAAAAAACACTCAAACGATACAGAGAAATAATACTCCATAAACCACTCATAAAAGTGAAGAATTTTTTAACATTTTGAAAAAAATAAATATAATAGTTTTTGCACAATCATTGTAATCATTTAGCAAAGCAAAGCAAAAATATTATTGTATAAATATAGTATACATATATATCTGTCAAATAAAATTTTTCTTTTGACCCCCGTTTATTTTTCCATATGCTTCTTCTCAGACAAAGGTTTTTAGACAAACTGTTAAAATATATTCTTAAGATTTTTATACCCCATGGAAAAACACTACAAACTTAAGAATATTCTTACCCATATCATCGACTCTGTAAAAAAACAGGATTTTCTCGTATATTTTCGAAAGATTTCTATTATAGAAATATGAGAAACGAGTGTTATATTTGGAAGTGTTTCAAGTTTTATGAAAGATAATCTTGAAGCAAAATTTTACAAAACAGTGCTCGAAGCAACTCAAAAAGAGCTTTGAGATACTATAACTAGTATAGAATTTATAGTTGATAATACGATAGATAATCCATCAAATACAGATGCTGTAGATTGCCAAGATTTCTATAAAGAAATTCAGAAAAATACAAAATTATCAGAAAAAAAATCTCGAAACTCGGTAAGTCCTATAGAGCAACGAGCTGGTTCTCATATGCGATATACTCTCAATAACTTCGTCGTTGGAGCTGATAATCAGCTCGCTTTCTCTGCTTGTGAAGCTGTAAGCAGAAATCCTGGAAAATCTTATAATCCTCTCTATATCTATGGAGATGTCGGACTTGGAAAAACACACCTTCTTCAAGCGACAGGAAACGAAATTCTCAAGAGATTTAAAGATAAAAAAGTAGCCTATACGACAGCCGATAAATTTATAACAGAGTATGTTACAGCTGTAAAAAAGAGAAATGTAGAACGAATGCGAGAAAAATTTCGCGATATTGATGTTCTTGTAATAGACGATGTGCAATTTCTCTCAAAAAAAGAACAAACTCAAAATGAGCTCTATAATATTTTCAATATACTATATGACTCAAATAAACAAATCATCATCTCTGGAGATAGAGCTCCAAAAGAACTTACAGAGCTAGAACCACGTCTTCGAAGTCGTTTTGAATGGGGAATCACCGTTGATATCGGAAAACCAGATTTTGAAACACGTCTCGCTATTATCCAAGAAAAAGCTCGAGAAAAAGAGTTTATGATTCCTCATGATGTTGCTGAGTTTATTGCAGCAAATGTAACAGAAAATGTTCGTGAACTTGAAGGAGTTCTCAATCAAATGATTGCAGAATATGAACTTACAGGAAATACCCCAAGCCTCCCACGTATAGCACAAAAACTTCAAAAGCTCAGTTTTACTTCTGATCTCCTCGGAGAATCTCGACACGCAGAAAAACGAAAGATAACAACCACGATACGAAGTTATGAAGATATTCTTGATGCCGTAAGTAAGCATTTTGGTATAGAAAAAGAGGGGATACTTGGGGAAAATAGAAAAAAAGAATTTATGATACCACGACAAGTTTCAATGTATCTTCTCAAAACAAAGATGAACTATACTTATGAACGTATCGGAAATATCTTCAACGGTCGAAACCACGCATCAGTACTCTACTCGTGCAATAAACTCGAAAAAATCATCAAAAAAGACAAAAATCTTCTCTATGAAGTTAATGCTATTAAGGATGGAATAGGAATATAAGTATATTTGACAATAATTATAAAAGAATACAATAAGAGGAATATTTTCTTATTGTATTTTTTTATGCAAAAAACTCCATCTGGACTCGAAAGAATGCTTAAATTACAAAGAAAACCTAAATGACTTCGTATTCCTTGAGATGTAAGACAAGAAACCTCGAGACTTGTTTATGAAGCCTTTGAAAACAATAAAGATCCCGTTCAAAAATTTACAACAAGAGAAAGCAAACTCAATAGAGAAGAGGAGATCAAAAAATATCTACGAGAATCTAAAGAAATTTCATGATTGAGTTGTGATGAATTATTAGAATATATTGCTGTAATATTAGGAAAAGATATACAAGATGTAAACATAAACTGATACTATACTTGAGAAGAATATAAAAATACTGAGCTCGCATTTATATTTATATTTTTTGCGAAGTCTCTTGGTTTTTCAACTGAAGATATGAAAAAATGAAGACTCCTTCCTATGAGTACAAGAGTAATTGAGAATACTAAAAGATACACGCAAACATGACTTCATATTACTCAAAATCATCCTGCTCTTTTAGAACTTTGAGAAAAAATATGAATAGATTTCAAAGCCACCTTCAATCGAGGACATAACGATTGAAGTTTAGACTCGAACGTAATAAGAAATAAATTTATTACGATAAAAAAATGAAAAACGTTAGATGAGACATTCGAAAATATATGTTCTAAATTAGACATAGATGTAGAAGTTGTGTTCTGTAAAAACTCTCTCGGAAAGTCAAGTAAAATACAAAGAGAAATGGTTCGTAAGTTTTGTTATATATTAGGAATAATATACCAAGAAAGGTGAGCTAAACTTAAGATCGCAGATACGATTTCAAACAAAATATGATGGAATAAACTTACTATTCTGGGGCAATATATTAATGCTGAGATAAAAAGATTAGAAGTAAGAATAGAGAATTAAAAAATGAAAGCTTAAGCTTTCATTTTTTTAATAAGACTCACTACTGTCTCGATATGATGCGTGTGAGGAAACATATCTACAGCTTGGACTTTTTCTATCTGATAGTTTGAGTTTTCAAGGATATACTGGAGGTCTCGTGCAAGAGTCGCTGGATTACAACTTACATAGAGAATTTGCTCTGTATTAAATTTAAGAACACTTGGAAGAGTCGATGGATGCATCCCAGCTCGTGGAGGATCGATGATAAGAAGATCTGCTGTATATCCCTCTTTCAAATATCCTTCTAAAAACTCTTCTACTTTTGCATTCACAAATTTCATATTGGTTATTCCATTTTTCACTGCATTTTTTGCTCCATTTTCACTCGCTTCTTTCACGAGTTCAACGCTTACTACTTCTTGTGAAATATCTGAAAATATCATTCCTATTGTTCCAGTTCCTGCATAGAGATCGAGAACCGTTCCTGTTTTAAAAGATGCTATATGAGCAAAATCCTTCACACAAGAATAGAGTAACTCCGCACCACGAGAATTAGTTTGAAAAAAGCTTTGTGGACCGATATCAAAAGTAAGCCCCAAAAGAGTTTCGTGTATCACAGATTCTCCATAGACGAGTTCTAAATCACCAATCAGTGTGTCTGCAATATTTCCATTATGAGAAAGATACACAGAGTGAAGAGTCGAAAATTCTTGCGAAAGGGAAGTAAGAAAATATTTTATATCTTCAAATACTTTTTGAGAATCACTGCTATTTTCAAAATACTTTGGATAGACGGAAAGTACTACTAAAATCTCTCATGAAAAATACATCTTACGTATCATAAGATGTCTCCAAAAACCTGTTCACATCTTTTGATCATAGACAGGAATTCCCGAGTTTTTTGCGTAGTCTTTTATTCTTTTATAGAGTTTATTTTGCTCTTCATCTATCAAAATACAACTTTCATAGTCTTCTACTTTTGAAAACTCTCCTTGCTTATGAAAGCCTACATTGAAATTTTGAAATATTTCTTCTCGATGAGAAATATATTTTCCAAAGGAAAACTCTATTTTATTACGATATCCATAGATTTCAGGAGCTGCAATAATAGGAAGAAAATTGATATGTTCTTGATATTTTCGGATGTGGAAAAACGACTCTTCTATCTGCTTTTGTTTGATTTCGAGTTGAGATTCATAGGCAATATTGAGCCATGGAGCTCCCACAAAAAGAGGAAAACTTCCTGTTTCAAGAGGAGATTTTTCTAAAATTTCTGTAATCTGAGTTTCAGAAAAATCTTTGCGTTTTTTGAGAACTCGCAGATTTACTCTTGCTCCAGGAACAGCTCATCCCGTGATAAACACAACTTTTCAGTCTACGCGAGCAAAGCCCTTTCCTCCAAACACCAATTTTTCTACCAAAACATTTTCAAAAGTTTGTATTTTTTTCATTCTATCAGACCCCGGAGTCAAGTTACTACTAAAGGCACACGACTCCGGGGTCGTGTAATCATAGCTAGAGTGTAGGGAAGAAGCAGAAAAATGCAATTTTTAGTTTAGGTCTGTCAAAGAATTTCTCGTGTTTTTCTTTCGACGAGTTGAGCTGTACTTCTATCGCTCGTATCTCTATGGTGATTATGAGCATACATTTCGGCAATAGCTTGAGTATCTCAGAGAAATACTCTTTCAAAAAATTGAGCCCCACCTGGTTTTTGATACGAATCTGATATAAAAAGTATTATTTGCTCTTCTGCTGAAAGACTTATAGGACTTTGATTTTCAGGTTGAGATATATTTTCATATTCTCTGAGAAAATTCGGACTCATATTTCGGATATTTTCTGGAATACTCATAAGAGCAATATCATAAGAGCTATATCACCAAACCCTTCGAGTCCATCATTTACTCTCTCCATTGAGATCTTTTACTTCGATATCATCATCTTCCCAATTTCCTGAGCTTTCAAACTGTTCATTTTGAAAGTTATATATTTCTTTTTTCCAAACCCCATCATTTTTTTGATATTGAAAATATCATTCTGGTTCATTTTCTGAGTTTTCATTTACGATATTGTATCATCCATATGTTTCGATTCCTGTAGTAAATCGAATAGAAAGAAGGATTTGAGAAAGTTCATACTCTGTAAGTGTTTTTCAAAATATTTGATTGAGTGAGTCTTCAATATACGGAGAAAACCCTCCTAATTCAAGAGCATTTGAAAGAGTCAATCCATTATTCACTTCTCTTTGAAAACCATTTTCTCCTTCCATATGACTCAGAGATAATTTTTCTGGTCTAGCTTGAGGTCGAGGGGAAGATGATATTCAGCTATCAGATGTTTGTCAAATACGAGAAAAGTTTATCGCATAGTTATTTATGACGATATATGACTGCTCTGGATCTAGAACAAAAGTTGGATTATTGTTGAGATATTCTTGGGCTGCTTGATACACAAACTCTTGGAATACTGCTCCATTGGTATCAGAAAGAAGCAGGGGGTCATCTTGTAAAATACCTCGAAGCTTTGCTATAAATATTTCTTTAAATGCTACAAGAGGAGTATCTATATGAAGGGTTTCTATAAAACAATCTATCAATTGATTTCTGGTTTCTTCATGAATTTCTTGAGTAAGTTCAGCAGGAAGCTCTACATCAAGGGCCCGAAAAGTATTTTCAGGATTTTCAAGACAGGTATTTTGCGTCTCTGACATAAAAGTCTCTTTAATGTATATTTCTTAAAAAATATCATACTTTCTTAAAATACACAAAAAAGGGAACGAAAGATTCGTTCCAAAAAAAATGTATAAAAATTACATCATCCCCATTCCTGGATATCCTCACATTGAGCTCATGTGAGTTCAAGAAATTTCTTCTTTTTTCGGAGTATCCACAATAGCAGCCTCAGTCGTGAGAAACATTCCTGCAAGAGAAATCGCTTCTTGCAAAGCAATTCTTGCTACCATTTTTGGATCAATAATCCCAGCTTCTATCATATTTCCAAATATATCTTTTGCAGCATCGTATCCATAGTGCACTTCATTTTTTACTCAAATCTGCTCGATAATCTGTATATCATCTTTTCCTGCATTTTGAATAATCTGTCTCATAGGATAGGAAAGAGCCTGCATCACGATGTGTGCTCCGATATTTTGGTCTACGGATCAGAGATCTATATCTTTCAAAATACGAGAAGCATACATGAGAGCCACTCCACCACCTGCAACCACTCATTCTGAAACAGCAGCTTTCGTCGCATTGAGAGCATCTTCGATACGAAGTTTTTTCTCTTTCATCTCTACCTCACTCGCTGCTCCGACCTTGATAAGAGCTACTCCACCTGAAAGTTTTGCGATTCTTTCCGCAAGTTTTTCTCTGTCATAGTTACTATTTGTAGAAACTAAAAGTGCCTTTAGTTCTCAGACACGAGCTTCGATAGCAGAGATATCTCAAGCTCCTCCGATAATAGTCGTTCTTTCTTGCGAAGAGATAATACTTTTTGCATATCATAGATCTCACAATGTAATATTTTCAAACTTCATTCACAGATCATCGACTATCATATTTGCTCCTGTCACGATAGAGATATCTTGTAAAAGTCCTTTTTTCTTTTCTCCAAAACCTGGAGCTTTTATCGCAAGGATATTGAGAATTCCTTTGAGTTTATTAAGAATAATAGTCGTAAGAGCTTCTCCCTGAATATCTTCTGCTATGATAACGAGATCTTTTCTTCCAGTTTGAACCAGTTGTTCGAGCAAAGGAAGAATATCCTTCATATTGCTGATTTTTTTGTCTGTTATGAGA